>JALWKR010000152.1 GCA_027081375.1 Persephonella sp. | reverse complement strand
TTCATTATAAAACAACGAAAAATATAAAAAAGTATCTAATGAACAGTATAACACTGACCCTCAGTATTCAAATAAGCAAAAAATCAGCAGTTAATAAATTACAAAGAGCTTCAAAAACATTTCAGCACTTTAAAAACTTAGTCTACATAACAGCATTAGAATACTTTAAACATACAAAAAGCATAAAACCTTTCCTATCTGTTAGCTTTTTAGAGAAATACATAAAAGGAAAAGAAAGGCTACCATTTGAAAATGAAAAAATAAAAGATTTACAATACCAGTTAATAGATTTATGGCAAAACAGCATAGGTTCAGATACAGCAAAGATGCTTGTAAATGTGTTAGTGAGAGAGTTTAAGTCTATAGTAGAGAAATGGAAAAAAGGAGAAAAGGCAAGTTTGCCATTGCCAAGAAAGCTGTCAAAAATGCACTATTACACAATAGAAACAAATCCAAATATGATTGTAGATAAAAGAAGTTTAAAAGGAAAAAGAAAATCAAATCATATAGTAGTTAGGATAGGAAAAACCTTTGGAGCAATAAGGATTAAAATACCAGAAGGAATAAATACAAATTATCTAAAACTAATCTGGAGAGAAGAAGGATATATAGATGTTTTACTGAATTATGAAGAACCATTAGAAAATCAGCAATTAGATAGAGATAGCTTTATATCAATAGACATAGGAGTAAACAACTTTATATCTGCTATATCAAACAAAGAAAATGTAAAAAGTTTCATAGTAAATGGAAATCCATTAAAAGCATTTAACCAGTGGGTAAATAAATTATCAGCAAAACTGCAAAGTGAAGGAAAAGAAAGAGAACATAAAATACTTTGGAGATACAGAAACAAGAGAATAAATCAACTTTTTGCAAGTATAACAAATTTACTTGTTTCGTTAGCTTTAAAAGAGAACATAGGAACAATAGTAATATCAAAAGGCTTAATGGAAGAATATCAGAAAGAAGGAACAAAAGGAAAAAAATTTAATCAAACCTTTAGAGCCATTCCATTTGGAAAGTTTATACAAATGCTTAAGTACAAATGCGATATAGCAGGAATAGAGTTAAAAATCACAGAAGACGAAAGCTACACATCAAAAACATCAGCTATAACTGGCAGTTTAGAAAAGAAAGAATTTAACGGAAAAAGGATAAAAAGAGGTCTTTTCAAAGACCATAAGACAAATAAGGTTTACAATGCAGATTTAAACGGGGCACTAAATATAGCAATTAAGGAGCTGGGAGAAAAGGTAAGAGAGCAGTTTTTAAAACTGCCAAACTGGTTAGACAAACTATCAAGACCAATAAAATTTAATTTATTTGGCAAGTATTCGGCGAGTGTCTTAAAGGACATAGCCGATAGTATTTCCCTATCAGATAATAGGCGAAGGACACTTTCAGAAACATTTTGTTAGATTTTATTATGTTTTATTATGTTTCTGAAGTGTCCACGGAGGAACATTTGCAGTATCCAAATCTAGGAATGTTTGGTATAGATGCTTTTGATGAAATTATTTCTCCTAACCACGTAGGAATTAATGTAAAGCTAGTTTTTCCGTTTTCCTTTTCTGTACTTATTTAAGATGTATCAAGACTTTCTTGAAAATGAAATAAGAAACAATTTTCAGGGTTTTTAGCGTACCTATAAGGAATTGAAACGGTAATATGCAGGCTCAAGGAACATACTATCTTCTTCCTGGTTTTTTAGAGCAATTTTTACTCCACAGATAGACAAATCTTCATTTAGGGAAACAATATTCTTTCCAGTGAATTTTATGTTTTTAACTACATACAGCTTTTCTTTATCTATCGCTATACTTTTTTGTTTTACGAGAGTTATATCCGAAACAGGATAAATATCTTCCCCATCTGATTTATATTCTCTAAAATAAGCTTCTCCTTTTCCTGCATTTATTAGAGAAATAATATTTCCTGTAAAACATCTATACTTAAAAGCCATTGCATCTAAACTTATATAACTATAAACTGGAATTTTTAATGCGTAAGAAATAGTTTTTGCTACAGTTATACCTACTCTTAAAGAAGTAAAGCTTCCAGGACCCTTATTAATAACTATTTTAGATATATCCTTTTTAGAAAGGTTAAATTCTTTAAAAATCTTATCTAGTCTATCTACTAATAATTCCGAAAAAGGCTTTAATTTATATAAACTTTCCCTTATTAAAACATTTTCATGTTCTATCAAAGATATCCCTAAAATATCAGAAAAAGAATCTATAGATAATATCATACAAACTCCTTTGGTCTTGCTCTTGAGCTAAAGTATAGACAAAATTATACCGAAATAATTGTAACCAGGAGAGGAAAGTGGATGAAAAAGAAAAAAAAGAAGCTTACGAACAAGAGGAAAAAATAAGAAAGATGGCGGAAGGGGAGAGTGAACATGAGAACGAAGAAAAGGAGGAGCAGATTTTGCGAAAAGCGAAAATCAGAAAGCTCAAGGAACTCATTGAAAGAGGCGAGTATAATATCTCTCCCGAAGAGGTAGCTGAGAAGATGTTAGAATTCTTTAAAAAGAAAAAGAATTAAAACAGCAACTTAAAATCTTTTTTTAAATTTTTTATGGTTTCAATAGTTTTTTCCAATTCTTCTTTTCTATTGAATATGCTAAAAGAGAAACGTACAGTTCTTAGAGATTCTTCGGGAGAATAGCCGTAAGATAGTAAAACATGAGAAGGCTTTGGAGTTCCTGATGAGCATGCAGACCCAGAAGAAACAGAGATTCCTCTGCTGTTTAACGCCATTATCATTGTTTGAGCATCTATATCTTCAAAAATAACAGATACTATATGAGGAAGAGTTTTAACCTTTTCACTTACCACTTCCTCTCCTGGTAATTCTTGGTGAAGTAGATCTATAAATGTTTTTTTCAACTCTTTAAGATGATTTAAAAACTTTTCTTTATTATCTATCCATATATTTACAGCCTCTTTTAAAGCCTTTACATAAAGGATATTTTCTGTTCCAGACCTTAATCCAAATTCCTGTCCTCCACCGTGTATTAAAGGTTCAATATCAATATCCTTATTTCTTTTTAAAAAACCTATTCCTTTTGGAGCGTGTATTTTATGTCCTGATACTGATAAAAAATCAACATCTGGAATACTCTCTTTTAAAAATGACTGAACTGTATCAGAAAAAAATATACACTCTTTTTCTTTACAAATTTTACTTATTGCATCTATATCCTGTATAACCCCTGTTTCATTGTTACCGTGAATAACAGCAACTAAAAGAGTTTTTGGAGAAATCCATTTTTCTAAAGTATCTAAATCTACAATACCATTTCTATCAACAGGAAGAAATCTTACTTTATATCCTTTTCTTGCAAGGTATCTAACAGGATTAAGTACAGATTTGTGTTCTAGTGGAGATACGATTATTTCATTTTTATCAGGAAATTTCTCAGCTAACCCTTTTATAATTGTATTATTACTTTCTGTAGCACAGGAAGTAAATATAATTTCTTCTTCATCACATTTAAGAACCTGTGCTATAAATCTTCTACATTCTTCCAATAGAAGTCTGCTTTTTTGTCCATCTGAATGTATAGAGCTAGGATTTCCATAGTATTCTTTTCCCCATTTATGTAAATTCTCTAATATTTCGTTGAAAATTGGAGTAGTAGCTGCATTGTCAAAGTAAATTCTATCCATTTTTCCTCCAAAATAGAAACTGTTTTAAGAACTACTGCTTCTAATTACATCAAGAGCTTCACCTATAGTTCTTACTTTAATTAAGGAACTATCTTCAATGTCTGTATTGGCGGGAACTATTATTTTATCAAAGCCAAACTTTTTAGCTTCTTTTATCCTGTGTTCTGTGTAATGAACAGACCTTATTTCTCCTGTTAAACCTATCTCTCCAAAAGCAGCTAATCCTTTGTCTACAGGTTTTTCCCAAAAAGATGATGCAATAGCCAAAGCTAAAGGTAAATCTAAAGCTGGCTCTTTAATAACCATACCACCAACAATATTTGAAAAAACATCTCTATCTTTCAAAAATATTTTTCCGTATTTTTCCAATATTGCAATAATTA
>JALWKR010000151.1 GCA_027081375.1 Persephonella sp. | reverse complement strand
CTTGAAGACAGATCCATCTTTCACCTGGAGCTCCAGACCCACCCCGACAAAAACATGCCTATCAGAATGCTGGAATACAGAATCCTCCTAATGCAGAAATACCCCAACAGAGATATCCGTCAGATGGTGGTTTAATGCCGAAAAGGGCTACGGTGAACGCTGGATAGGAGACGGCAAAAAGCTGGTTGAGTGGTATAAGAACAAGCTCAACTCAACGGTTAACTACAAGTATCCCTCCAAAGTCCTTGAGAGAATCAGGAGTGCTATAAAACAACTCAACGAGCACAATCAGGTTCCTTTCCTTTTAGAGCTCCACGAGGAGAACGGCAACCATAAAATTGAGATTCACAGAAAAGACCTCACATAATTACAAAGTTTTTAGACACAATAGTTCCTAGATGGATAAGCATTGCTATAAACGCTGGAAAGATCGTAAAAAGAGAAATATCCATCTAAAAAAGATATAATCTATAATGAAAAATTGATACGTAGGGAGATTGATTGGAAAATCCAAAAATAAAAGTATTAGGGCAAAAGCTCCAGGAAGTTCTAGAAAGTTTCAAAGGCGACATTAAAAGTAGTAACAATAAACTATCAGCTTTATTCCTTTATATTTTAAACTCCAACGAGGATTGCTTTAAACTCTTTTTACGGAAGCTACTAAAAAATAATTTTGTAAATAGGCAAAGTGATGCTGACTTGATTATAAACATAAGCAACTTGGACTTTATTATTGAAATAAAACGAAAGATAATACAGAACAAAGAATATAGAGAATATAGATCTATTTACATCAACAAACTTCGCCAGAGACAGATAAAGATTGAAGAGATAAAAAAGCAACTAGAAAACATTTTAAATTTAAAAGGAAATTGCCGGGTTCTTAAGAAAAATAAAAGCATAAAGATACTTAGCTCTTATTTTAAAATATTTAAAAGACAATTGTAATTACGCTTTTATTCACGGCATAGAAGATCCTTATGCTCAAGTATCTGAATATTATCTACATATGAAACATAAGTACAAGAAAGAAGTTATTCCCTGTATACTGCATTATTCGATAACATGTAATAACCTGAAGCTTAAAATAGAAGAAGTAAAACCGATATATAAAGGAAGTTTGGGTTCTTTTAAAATCTATAAAGCTGAGATTCGAGAAGTAATCTACTTAGACCTTTCAATTTAACTATATCTTTTTTCAAACTTTATGCTATAATGGCAGAGTTCATCAGAGTTTGTATAACGGGGACAATAGCATGGAGCAAGTATTACAGTTTTCTAATGATAAGGAAAAGTACTTAGAAAAACTTAAATTATGCAAGGAATATGTAGAAAGTTTAGAAAATAAGTTTGAAGTTGATCTTGGATTCTATAGGAATAAGCTTGATAAAGCTATAGAACAACTAAGCAACACAAAGATAAAAGTCGTTTTATTTGGTGGATTCTCTGATGGAAAATCTACAATTCTTGCAGCATTAACAAAAAACTTAGAAATTGAAATAGCACCTCAGCCGACAACAGACAGAATACAGGTATATGAATGTGAGGATTTACTATTTGTGGATACTCCCGGTTTATTTTCAGAAAACATACCGCATGATAAATTAACAAAAAATTATATATCTGAGGCTGATCTAATAATTTTTACAACAGATGCTGTTAATCCTTTGAAAGAAAGCCAACATGAAGTAATTCGTTGGATCTTAAAAGATCTGGGAAAATTATCCCAAACTATTTTTGTTATTAACAAAATAGACACTATAGCTGACTTATATAGCCCCGAAGATTTCAAGAAAGTGTGTAATATAAAGAAAGAAACAGTAAGAAAAACTCTTAATAAAATACTTAACGAAAACAGAGAAGATTACCTCATAATTTGTCTAAGTGCAGATCCATGGGGAATGGGTCTTAACTACTGGTTCAAACGAAAAGATGAATATAAGAGACTCTCTAACTTAGAAATGCTAGAAAAAGCTATCAATAGAGTAATACATAGGAAAGGATCTATCTTAAAAGAAGAAACCGTCAAATCAATATTAAAAGATATATCTATAAAAAGCAACAAGGAGTTCAATAAAGTAATTAAAAACATAAAAACAAATCTTCAAGAAATAGAAATTTCTTATTCTGACCTCAAAACTCAGTTAGCCAACATGAAAAGAGAAGTAAATAAAGCCTCTTTAAGAATAAAGAAGCGTATCGATGCTCTCAGGAAAAATATATTAACAACGATAGATACATGCAATAATACTCAGTGTCTAAAAGACTTTGTACTTACAGAAATTGGAGAAGAAGGGGCAGCTTTGCAAAATAAAATAAGTATGATAATTCAAGAAGAATTAGAAAATTTATATGAGTATTTAGATAGAACAAATGATATAGTATATAAACTAACAATAGAAATTGAAGAAGTTGAAAATTCAATGAAAGCTTTACAGTTGTTAAGCTCTGATACTGTAAAATTACCCGGCAAGTTCCTAAAACACGCTCCTGTTAATAAGCTAAGAGATACAATCATAAAGACCAGAGATGCACTCAAAATTCCATATAAATTTAAATCCTGGGAAGCAGTTAAGTTGGCAAGATTTTTAAAATTGCTAGGACCTGTTTTTGAAATTTTACCATCCATTGTAGAATATGTACAAAGAGAAAAATTTCGAAAACTCCAAGAAAAAATGAAAGAAGATATTAACAATAGTTTAACTTATCTTTTAAATAACATAGATTATGAATTTATCATTAACAATTTTTTATCTTCAATTAAAGATTTAGAGAGTAATTTAAATAAAATGGAATTTAATATTCAAAATTATCGTAAATTGTTAAAAGCGTACAGCAACATACAAAAGTTCTTGCAAAAGTGCTCAGAAGAACTCTCATGAATACAGAAGATTTAAGAGCTTTAGAAAAGGAAATAGAAAGATTTCTAGAAATCGTAAAAAATTTGGACAAAATAAGCATATCTAATCAAGTAAACTTATCCAAAGAAGCTAAGGAAGTTAATTCTACAAACATTTCTCATCATTATCAATCAGTTGTAAAGGAAATTAAAAAGAGGACAGAACATCTTGCTCAAGAACTGATAACCATTAAATCAATGGAATGGAAGCAAATAAATATAGCTTTATTCGGAGAAACAAATGCTGGGAAAAGCACCTTAATAGAAGCTATTACACATGGTAGCGGTAAAAGTATCGGAGATGGTAGAAAAGACTTCACAAAAAATATAATCTACTATCAACTATCTTCAGAAATAACTTTAATGGATGTTCCAGGTATAGAAGGAAATGAAAAAGAAATAATAAAAGAATTGCGAAAAGCTTTAAAATTAGCTCACATAATTTTATATGTATATCCTGATACTAAAGAACCAGAAAGAGAAACGCTAAAAAAAATAAAAATGCTCCTCCGAAAGAATGCTGAAGTTTACTCTGTTTTAAATGTTAGAGGTATCTTTCCTCCAGAAGTATTAAATAAAAAAATGGAAAAGTCACTATTTATCAAACAAAGAACAGATAAACAACTACAAAAGTTGTTGGGAGATACTTATAAAGGAAGTTTCCTAGTTCACGCACTTTTTGGCTTTTTTAGCCGTGCCGAAAGCATACCTTTTAATTTAAAGGAAAAGTACAAAACTGCCATCCGACTTTATAGTTCAAGAGAAAAACTTCTAGAATACTCAAAGCTTGAAGATATTCTTTTCTTTATAGAAAATCTTCCCAAAAATAGGGAAATTTATGAATTAAAAATCCTGTGGGGAAACTTTAGAAAAATTCTTACAATTCAGGAAGAAATACTCGCAAAGATTTTACATTTCAAGAAAAGATACGATCAAAACATAGAAAATGTAAACTTAAAGTTAAATCAAGTTATTGAGAAATTTAAAAGGGAAAAGGTAGGTTTGAAAAATAATATAAAGAAAGTAATCAATACAAAACTAGAAGTATTAGAAGTAGAGCTAAAACAAAAAGTCTAAGAAAGTATAGAAAAAAAGGAAAATACAGATCTAAAAGATCAAATAAAAAATAAAAGAGTAAAAGTAAAAGTTAATGTAAAAAATAAACAAAAATATCAAAAAGGACAATTAATATTAATAAAAGTTAA
>JALWKR010000150.1 GCA_027081375.1 Persephonella sp. | reverse complement strand
TCCCCTGTGTGAAGCTCTACAGCATCTGCTCCAACTTCAATAGATGCGTCTATCTGCTCTTCTACAGGGTCTATAAATGTTGCTACCTTTATACCATGATTTTTTAATTCTTTAACAAAATCTTTTAAATAATCTTTCATCTTAACAACATCTAATCCCCCTTCTGTAGTTATCTCCTGTCTTTTTTCAGGAACAAGGGTAACTCTATCAGGTTTAATATCTACAGCAATATTTTTCATCTCTTCTGTTGGTGCCATCTCCATATTAAGAGGAATTCTTTTTATTGTACATCTTAATCTAATAACATCCTCATCCTGAATATGTCTTCTATCTTCTCTTAAATGAAAAGTTATCTGATCTGCACCTGCATCCTGAGCTATTAAAGCACCTTTTACAGGATCAGGCTCATAGGTTTTTCTAGCTTCTCTTATAGTTGCAATATGATCTATATTAACCCCTAGTTTCATATCTTCTCCTTAAGTGCATTAGATTTTAGACGAAATAAATTTTACATTATATATTCAGGTGAGGGAAAATGTACACTAAAGTACTGATAGCTTTTTTGCTAATTGTAAATATAGCCTTTTCTATGTATATTAGAGCAGGAAACCATCCTGATAGATTTAGAGTTGTATTTGATAATGAAGAAAAGGCTTCCTTTGAATATATACCTTTTTGGGATTTAAATATAATTGTATTGACGTTTAATAAACATATACCATTTATAGACCTATCTCTTTTTAGAAACCCTAAAATAAAAAAGTACATAAAAGATATAGATATTATACAGAGTAGAAAACATACAAAATTGGTGATTGAGTTTGATAAATCTTTTAAGGGAATAGAGATATTTTCTTTAAGAAACCCTAACAGGATTGTTTTAGACTTTTTAAAGAAATCTCACGTAAAAAAAAGAAGAGACAGTATTCTTCTTGTTAAGAGTGAGGAGAAAAACTTAAGAAGACCTGCGAAAAAGATAGAAATTTCATCTGTTGATGAAGCTGATAGATTAATAAGAAGTATTATTGAAAATAGTTATAAAGAAGAAGCATTTAAAAACGTAAGCAAAATAGCAAAAGAAAATAGAACATTTACAAAATCACGAAAGTACTACTCTAAAAAATATCATAAATTTTCAAAGCCTAAAATAATTGTTATAGATCCAGGACATGGTGGAAAAGACCCAGGAGCTGTAGCTTATGGATTAAAAGAAAAAGATGTAAACCTTAGAATTGCAAGAGCTTTAAAAAGAATTTTAGAAAAAGATAAAAGGTTTAAAGTTTATCTCACTAGGAATTCTGATAGATTTATATCTTTGTACAGAAGAACCTTATTTGCAATTAAGAAAAGAGCAGATTTATTTATAAGTATTCACTGTAACGCTTCAAGAACAGGAAGAGGATATGGTACCTATGTTTACACATTAAATCTTAGAGGAGCAAGGTCAAAACTTGCAAGACTTGTGGAGCAAAGGGAAAATAAAGTTGTTATGGATTATGTTAAAGTTAGTGCAAACCCTTATGTAAACAGAATAATAGCAGATTTAGCAATAAGTAATACTATGACTGATGGTCTTATTTTTGCAAAACATTTAAAAAAACATCTAAGGAAAACAGTTACCTTTAGAGGAATTGACAGTGCTAACTTTGCAGTTTTAAAAACTCCAGGAATTCCTTCAGTACTAATTGAAACAGCATATATAACAAACTGGAGAGAGGCACGACTTTTAAGAAATCCTAGATTTATAGAAAATTTTGCTAAAAGTATATATAAAGCAATAGTAGACTACTTTTATTAATGGTGAAGCATGATAATAGGAGTGGATATAGGAAACACAACTACAGAAATAGGTTTTATTGAAAATCTAAATAATATAAAAAGTTATAAAATATCAACAGATAAAAATAAAACAAAAGATGAATGGAGTATTTTACTTTCTTTAATCTTAAAAAATGAAAAAATATTTAAGACTGATGTTGAAGCTATTTTAGTATCTTCAGTAGTCCCAACTATTGATAATAAAATATCCCAGGCATTTAAGGAAACACTTTCTTTAACTCCTTTATTTATTGGAAAGGATATACAGGTACCAATAGAAAACAGATATCAAAAACCTGAGGAAGTTGGTGCTGATAGACTGCTAAATGTTTTTTCTGCAACTAGAAAAATAAAACCACCTCTTATTGTAGTAGATTTAGGAACAGCTGTAACTTTTGATGTTGTTGATGAGGATGGGGCATATGAAGGAGGTTTAATATTTCCAGGGATAAACAGTAGTGTTGATTGCCTTTTTTCAAAAGCTGAAAAACTTCCTAAAATAGATGTAAAATTTCCAAATTATGTAACAGGAAAAACTACTGAAGAAAGTATTAATGCAGGTATATTCTGGGGATATATATCTTTAATAGAAGGAATTGTTAATCTTATAGAAAAAGAGTATAAAAAAAGTTTTAAAGTTGTAATTACAGGGGGAAATTCAGAACTAATATTTAAAGGTTTAAAGGAAGGTTATATACTAAACAGAAAATTAGCTATGGAAGGATTTTACTATCTTTATAAAAATTTGAGCAAATAATGGTAAGTATTTGCTTTTTTATGAAAATCCATTTAGTATTTATATAGTAGTTTTAAATAAAGTAAATAAGGAGGTTATTGTCATGGAGGCAACTTTTGGAGGAGTTCCTATAGCTGAAAAAATCCTTTTAGTTCTTATGTTAGCAATGCTTTTAGTTCTTTGGGGAACAATAATGTATCAAATGGGAAAGGAGTAATACTTTATTAATTTAGAGGTTAACCCATTATGGAAAATCAAGAAACAAAAGCTTATCCATTTGCCCTTGTTGGTTTTTTTGTAACAGATAAGGAAGTAAAAGACGTTTTTAGGCAAAACATCACTCCTGAAGAACTGGAAAAACTTCAGGATCTACTGAAAAAAACAATCTTCAATGAAGGAGTTGATGTAGCAATTTCTCCATTTATTGTTCCACCTGATCAAGTAAATGATGCCCTAAACCAGCTTGCAGATGTTATTTTCACTCAGGAGGAAAACAAATAAATGGTTAGGGTTATTATATCTGGCGTTTTGGGTCGCATGGGTAGAAAAATTTCAGAGTTAGCCTATGCTGACCCAAACGTTGAGATAGTAGCAGGAATAGAAAGTCCTGACTGTGTTCATTCCCATGAGAATATAGGGGAGATTTTAGGAGAAAACATAGACGCACCAATTGTTTCAGATTTATCAAAGGTTATAGACAAAGGTGACGTTATTATAGACTTTGCAGGAAATACAGAAGCTGTATTAGGACATGTTAGACTTGCTGCGGCGGACAAAAATAAAAAAGCAATGGTAATTGGTACAACTGGTTTTTCTCAGGAAGAGATAGAAGAGATAAAAGAACTTTCAAAAGATATACCTATAGTTTTAGCTCCTAATATGAGTATTGGTGTAAACCTTTTGTTTAAACTTGTAGAAGAAGCTGCAAAAGCTCTAAAGGATAAAGGGTTTGACATAGAAGTTGTTGAGATGCACCACAGATATAAAAAAGATGCCCCTTCAGGAACTGCAGTAAAATTGGTAGATATCCTAAAGAAGGAAACAGGAATTGAAAAAGTTGTGTACGGTAGAGAAGGTATATATCCAGAAGGTAGACCTTCTGATGAAATTGCTGTCTTTGCTTTACGTGGTGGAGACGTAGTTGGTGAACATACTGTTATATTTGCAGGACTAGGAGAGAGAATAGAACTAACTCATAAGGCTGGTTCTAGGGACATATTTGCAAAAGGTGCTGTGGAAGCTGCAAAATGGATAAAGGATAAAGAACCTGGATTATATGATATGATGGATGTTCTTGGTCTAAAGTAGATGATAAAAAAGAAAAGCAAATTTTCTTTAAGTGAAAGCTTTTCCTTTGGAACTATAGGGCTTCATTTAGTTTCAGGTATTATTGTTGGAACATTTATAGGTTATATGCTTGATAGTTTTTTTAAAACATCCCCATGGCTTACTATCATATTTTTCTTTCTTGGTATAATTGCTGGATTTTACAATATGTATAAAGATGCAAAAAGATATATTGCTAAAGAAGAAAAGGAATTAAAAGAGTTAGAGGAAGATGATAGATCTTCCTCTTAGTTTTTCTTAGTTTTCATG
>JALWKR010000149.1:1289-4179 GCA_027081375.1 Persephonella sp. | reverse complement strand
ATGTTTCTGATAATGTGTATAAAGGTTTCTGGAAACCTTTTAAAAATAGTATTCTTTTTAACATAAATGGAATAGAGGGAGAACAACTTCTATTTTACGACTGGCAGCTTGGATATATCACAAGATCCATCACCTCTTTAACTGTACCAATTGGAGAAAAAATAAAATACTCTATAGTTCATTCTTTTGATAAAGGAATTGATCAACCTAGTTTAAATCAGATATATCAAAAGTTAGAGCTGTGGTATAAAAGTTTTTATCTAGAAGCCTCTCTGCTAAACAACATAAAATTTGGATATGTTCAGCAGAAGAAGATAAAACTTACATACGACAGGAACTGCTGGAGATTTAGTATTAAATATATTGAGGATTATAACGTAGACTCAGGAAAAACTTTTAGCAGTATTGTTCTTGCTATAGATATTCTTTCAACTGAGTACAAAATTCCTTTTGTTCAGTCAAGTGGATATAAATAATGAAAATTAATAATCTAATGCGAGCGGAGGGAGTCGAACCCTCACGGCCTTGCGGCCACGGGATCCTAAGTCCCGCGCGTCTGCCAATTCCGCCACGCTCGCAAAGAGGAAAAATATTATATCACTTTTTCTAGAATTTCAAATATATTTCTGTAAGAAAATTTTTCAAAATTTATTGGGCAGTTTTCTTATTTTTGCGTTTTATATCTGTAAGAATTTTTGTTATTTTATCAACCATTTTAGGATCTACATAGTTTAGTATTTCTCCTGCTTTTCTATCTTTCATGTTATATATAATATATGCGGCTATTTTAGGATCTTTCATCTTAGATAGTTTGTCTCCAGCTAATTCTGGATCCATTTTTTCAAAGACTTTTGCAAGTTTCTTATATCTTTCACTTTCAACCTGTTTTATATACTTTTCAAACTCCTCTCTCTCTTTTCTTAACTTTTCTCTTTCTTCTTTTATTTTTTGTAGTAACTCTTGATCTTCCTTGATCTTCTTTTCAACTTCTATACGTAACTTTTTTAACTTCTCAATTTCAATTTTTATCTCTTTTTTGTATATAGGAGATACATCATTATCAAATGATAATTCTTTTTCATTTTTTATACTTTGATCATTTCCATTCTTTACATCGTTATCTTCAGCAAAAATTAAGCTAGCTAAAACTAAGTTAGATAAAATTCCTATTAAAAATATCTGAAGCAAGTTCAATTTCTTTTTGAAGTTCTTTTTTGATAATTTCTTTTTCCTGTTTAGTTTTATATTTCTTAACAGCTTTTTTTTCCGCATTTTTACCTGCCAGAATTTCTTTTAAAGGTATTAAATCATTTTCTCTTTTTTTCTTTTCAAGTTCAATATATGCAATTTTTTCTTTCAGCTCTAAAAGATACATTCTTTGCATATAGATTTCCTGAGGATTAGTTAGTTGTTTTGATTCTACTTTGATATATTCATTGGTCATTTCAAGCTTGGCTTTTTCTAAAGCTTTGATTTCTTCTTCTAATCTTGATATTTTCTCTTTTGTTTTTTGAAGTTCAAAATCAATCTTTTTTATAAACTTATTCAATATAGCCACGATTCACTCTCCCCTATAAAATTTTTTTCTTTTATTATCTATTTCGTATATTTTTGTGCTTACTCAAAGTTTGGTTTGCATATACTTTCTATCTTCACATATCCTTTATCGTCTTTAAGCTTAAAAGTTTTACCTATTTCAGCTTTAGCTCTAAGAATATAGCCTAATCCTCTTCTTCCATCTGAGGTTATTGATGTTAAAAAACCTACCTTTTTATCATCTTCAAATATTTCATCTCCAATGTTTGCTGACTTTTTAATATTGAATTTAACCAGCAATCTAGGAGGTGTACCTCTATAGTAGACCCTTGCAACCGCTTCCTGTCCTACATAACAACCTTTTGTAAGACTTACCATATACTCTAAAAAACCAGTTTCATTAGGAAGAATTTTTTCATTTAGCTCTTTATGAATTGCAGGCATGCAGTTTTTAATCCTAATATCTTCAAACTCTTCTAGAGATAACTCTTTAAAATCTTTTAGGTAATCTTTTATATCTTCCTCTGCACCTATTAAATCATATCCATTTTGATTAATTCTTAACGGGTTTCTAGCAACTATTATGTTTTTAAACTTTTTAAACTTAAAATACTCTTCTTTAATTCCAAACTTTTTTCTTACAAAATCATTTATCTCATCACCAAATATAGAATAATGACTTAATTTTTCTGTTAAATTATTAAAGAAAACCTGAAGGGAAAGTTTTAGTTTATTAAACTGATTTATAATTTCGTTTACATCAGCAGGAGTGTCTATAATAAAAGATTCTTTGTCTTTATATACAAAAAATTCCTCTCTAGGATGTCCATTAGGAGTAAGCCATAGATTATAGTTAAACTCTCCTTCCTTAAGACCTTTTATATCATTTGATAGTAAGTTATGTAGGAAAGCAATAGATTCATCTGTAAAACCTTTTGGAAGTAGATTTCCTTTTTTTCCGTATACCTCTATTTTACTTCTATTTAGTTTTACAAAAAACAACTTATCCCCCTTCATTTATATTTTTAATCTTAACAAATAAACATAAAAATATCGTTAAAGAATATTACCTTTGTCATGAATCTATGCTAAAGCACGCAAGTATTAGATTTGTATAAATAAATACATAAGATATATAATAATTAGTTACCTGCTAATCAAATTATTAAGGAGTATCAATATGCAAAACTACATTCCTGAAAGAGACTCCTGTGGAGTTGGTTTCATTGTAAACATCAAAGGAATTAAATCCCATAAGCTTGTTTCAGATGCCTTAACATCCCTTGCAAACCTTGACCACAGGGGTGCTGTTAGTGCCGATGGAAAAACAGGAGACGGAGCAGGTATTTTAACC
>JALWKR010000149.1:0-1279 GCA_027081375.1 Persephonella sp. | reverse complement strand
GTTGAGGAGGAACTTGGAGTAATTGCAAAATCCAATATGCCTTCTATCTGGCAAGGGTTTATCTCAAAAGAAGGAAAAGAAGTAGAAAACTACGAAAAAGAGCTTTTTATCCTCAGGAAAAAATTAGAAAAACTTGCTGAAAAGGAAGAATACAAAGATTTCTATATTCCATCTCTGTCAAACAGAACAATTGTTTATAAAGGAATGGTTACAGCCCCAAGGCTGAAATACTTTTATCCTGACCTTCAGGATGAAGATTATGAAAGTGGACTGGCAATATTCCACCAAAGATTTTCAACAAACACTTTCCCTCAGTGGAAACTGGCACAGCCATTTAGAATGCTTGCCCATAATGGTGAGATAAATACTATTTCTGCAAATAGAAACTGGATAAACGCAAAAGCAGAAGACGTTAGGGAAATCTGGGGTGAGCTGGCAGAAGATATTCTTCCGATAGTTAAGTATGAAGATTCTGACTCAGCTTCGCTGGATAATGCTCTTGAGTTCCTTGTTATGTCAGGGAAAGACCCTATGGTTGCTATAAACGCACTTATTCCAAGGGCATGGGAAAATGATGATAGGCTTACAGATACAGAAAAGGCATTTTATGAGTATTTCTCATGTATTTTTGAGGCGTGGGACGGTCCTGCTGCTATAGCCTTCACAGATGGAAATGTTGTTATTGGAAAGCTGGATAGAAACGGTCTTAGACCTGCAAGATATGTAATTACAGAAGATACTGTCATTATGGCTTCAGAAGTTGGAACAGTTGAAATTCCAGAAGAAAAAATACTGAAAAAAGGAAGATTAGGCCCAGGAGACAAAATTGCAATAGATACCAGAGAAGGAAAAATATACTTTTCAAAAGAGGTAATAGACAAAGTAGCTTCTGGAAAACCATACAAAGAATGGGTTGAGGAAAACCTAAAAGAGTTTGTTCCAGTAAAAGAATATCCTGAAGTTGAATACAAAGATGTTACAAGGGAGCTTGTTGCTTTTGGATACTCAAAAGACCAGATAAATATGCTGATAAAACCTATGGCTGAAAAGGGAGCTGATCCTGTTTACTCAATGGGTAATGACACTCCTTTATCTGTTTTATCCAAAAAACCTCAGCTTATATATACATATTTCAAACAGAGGTTTGCACAGGTAACAAATCCACCAATTGACCCAATCAGAGAAAAGAAAGTAATGTCCCTTAATACTTATGTAGGTAAAAAGGAAAACTTTCTTACAGAGACCCCTGAACATGCAAAACAGCTACTCCTTAGCTCTC
>JALWKR010000148.1 GCA_027081375.1 Persephonella sp. | reverse complement strand
TCATCTGCTGTTAAAAATCTTACTCCTGAGTTTAGGAATGCTAGTTCTCTACATCTTTTTGCTATTGTGTCGTACTTAAACTTTGTTGTTTCAAATATCTCATCATCAGGCATAAATGTAACTTTTGTTCCTGTTTTATGGGTTTCTCCAACAACTTTTAAAGGAGTGACTGGTCTTCCTTTTTCATACTCCTGTCTGTAAACTTTTCCATCTCTATAAACTTCAACAACAAGCCATTTTGAAAGGGCATTAACAACTGATGCACCAACTCCATGTAAACCACCTGAATACTGATAAGCTTTCTTTGAGAATTTTCCCCCTGCTCCCAAAACAGTAAAGACCATCTCAACAGCTGGCTTTCCAGTTTTTGGGTGAATATCAACAGGAATTCCTCTACCATCATCTTCAACGGTAGCTGAACCATCTTCATGGATTATGACAGAAATGTTTTTGGCATAACCTGCCATTGCCTCGTCTACTGCGTTGTCTACCAGCTCCCAGATAAGATGGTGAAGTCCCCTTTCCCCAATATCCCCAATATACATAGCAGGTCTTGCCCTAACGTGGTCAAGACCTTCAACTACATCTATAGCTTCAGCACCATATTCCTCAACTAAAGTATCCTTTTTTTCTTCCAATCTATATCACCTCTCTAATATTTTTTTAAGCGTAAATAGATACTTTTGTTCCCTCTATAATATTTTCAACAGCTTTTGATGTTTCAACATTGTTTTGGGAACTTTGAACTCCTTGAAGATTTTCAGATAAAAACTGCTCCATTAATTGTTTTTGAAACTCAAGCATATCTTTGTAAAGTGCTAGATTAAACTGTGCTTTTACATTATCAATCATTTTTTCTCTCCCCTTTATGTTATTTCCATTGGCATAACAATGGCCTTATATCTATCTGTTTCTTCTGAAGGTAAAAACAATGTCTGGGCATTTGGACTTGTAAACTTAATAATAACTCTATCTGTATCAATAACCTCAACAGCTTCTATTACATATTTTGCATTAAAACCTATACTAAATTCTTCATCTTCGTAAGAGATACTAAGCTCATCTACAGCCTCTCCGTACTCTGATGAAGCACTTTTTAATTCTAACGTTTCTGGCTTTAGAGTTAGTTTCAATGGCTTTGTATCCCCTTCAATTACAGCAGAAACCCTTTTAACTGCGTCTAAAAACTCTTTTTTCTCTACCTCTATCTCTCTAGAAAACTCTTTTGGTATAACTTGAGTATAATCTGGAAAAGCTCCTTCTAAAAGTCTGCTCATTAGTATCCACTCTTTTGTTCTAAAGAATACATACTGGTCTGTAGCTGCCACCTCAACATCCTCAAGACCAGTAAGAAGTTTCTTAAGTTCATTTAACGCCTTTTGAGGAACAATAATATTTATATCTCCTGTTCCTGTTCTATCAATGGTATAAAGAGCAAGCCTGTGTCCATCTGTTGCAACAACGTCTATAGTTCCATCTAAAGATTTAAATAAAACCCCTTGAAGAGCAAACCTACTTTCTTCTTTAGAAGTAGCGTATAGAGTTTTTGAAATGGCTTTCTGCAGGTTTTCCCCAGATATAACAAAAGCATTTTCTTCTGGGAAAGGATAGAGATTAGGAAAATCTTCTGCAGGAGATACAGGAAGGTTATATTTTGTCCTTCCTGATTTTATTTTTAATGTGTTATCTTCAAGTTTTATGTATACTTCGTTGCTAGGAAGGAGTCTTGATATATCTGTTAGTTTCTTTGCATTAACACAGGCAACTCCTTCCTGTTCAACCTTTGCAAATACAGAAACAGAAACATGAACCTCAAGATCTGTTCCCTGAACAACAAGCTTATCCTCTTTTGCTTCAAGTAGAAAATTTGAAAGGATTGGGAGAGCTGATTTTTTTTCTGTTGCTGAGATGGCTTTTTTCAATACATTTTGAAGATCAGATTTATCTATAACAAGCTCCAAAACTTATATCCTCCTTATTTAAAAGTTGAAGAGTAGTTATTTTAACATGTATTAGAAAGAATTAAAATAAGTTAAGTTTTTGATTTTTCAACAACTTTATTTAGATATATGGAATAATTCTACAATTTTTGAATTTTTTAAAATTTTACGAAGATTTGGATATTTACCTGAGAAATCAACAAGAAAAAACAGAAATATAGTAAAAGCGAAAATAGATGTAACACCGCCTAAAAACTTGTTAAGAATAGACAAACCTTTTTTTCTTTTTATATTCTTGTGAATAAATGAATTTAACCAGATTGAAAATCCTAAAAATGGTAAAAATAAAAGGAAAAAAGCTAAAAAATCTAAAATTAACTTTTTTGTATTAAAATAGTTAATAAGAAAAGAAGAAACAGCAGGGAAGTATCTAAAAGATATCCAGATACCTCCCCCTAAAACAAGAACCTTTATTAAAATCTCCAAAAAACCTCTGTAAATACCTAAAACCAAAAGATATAAAAGTAAAGAGCCTAAAAATATATCAACCATTTCCTGAGAGCTTTTTCTTTACTATAGAACTCACCACGCTCCCTTCTGCTCTACCTTTTACCTTTTCCATAACTATTTTCATTACTTTTCCCATATCTTTCATAGATGAAGCACCTGTTTCTGCAATCACTTCATCTACAATCTTCTCTATTTCTTCTTCTGAAAGCTGCTCAGGTAAAAACTCCTGAACAATCTTTAACTCTTTTTCTTCTTTCTCAGCTAAGTCTTCTCTTCCTGCTTCTCTGTACTGTTTTATAGACTCTCTTCTCTGTTTTGCGTATCTCTGGATTATTTCTATGATCTCTTCATCTGATAACTCTTTTTTCTTGTCTATCTGTACTTTTTTTATCTCAGAAATAAGCATACGAATAGTAGAAAGCCTTTCTTTATCACCGCTTTTCATAGCGGCTTTCATCTCATCTTGAAGCTTTTTTAAAAGCTCAGCCATCTTAACCTCTTATAAGAGACCTTTTTTCTTAAGAGCTTTAATAAGTCTTTTTCTAGCTGCTCTTTGTTTTCTTTTTCTTTTTACAGAAGGCTTTTCATAAAATTCTCTTCTTTTCATTTCAGTGATAATGCCTTCTTTTTCACATATCTTTTTAAATCTTTTTAGAGCTTTTTCAAAGCTTTCACCTTCCTGCACCTTAACTATTGCCATAAATATCAGTCCTCCTTGTTTTAGATTTTATTTACTAGGATAATTCATATATATGGAGAAAGTCAATTTCTTCAAATATTTTAACATTATATACTCCTTATATCCACATAAGAGCCTGAAGGGAACTCTTTTAGTTTATCTAGTTTATTAAATAAAAGATTTGCCGCCTCTTCTGGAGTCATTTTAGAAGCATTTTTTATCCTTTTAACTGATGGGAATTTATTTTCATCTGCAGATAAAACAAACTTTTCTAGCATTGGAGTTAGAATAAGCCCTGGTGCTAAAGCTATAAGATGTGTATTTTCCATTTCCCTAGAATAGAGTTTTATAAGCATGTTTAACGCAGCTTTAGATATGGAGTATCCGTGCCATCCTCTATTTCCGTTTACAGATGCTCCAGAAGATACAGCAATAACTCTGTCTACCTCTATTTTCATATCAATAAGAGCATCTAATATAACTTTATTAGCCCATACGTTTATGTTCATCATTCTTTCCATCTCATAAATAGGAGTGTCGTGAATATCTTTAAGCTCAGTGAGAAGACCAGCATTTAAAATCACAAAGTCCAGTTTTTTAACATCTTTCAAAAGTTTTTCAACAGAAGGATATACAGTTTCTAATGCTTCTAAATCACATTTAACAAATGTTATCTTTCCTTTTAAATCTTCTGGAAGATGTCTGCTTAAAGCAAAAACCTTATAACCTTTCTTTAAAAAAAGCTTGGCTATAGCCTTTCCATATCCTGAACCTATTCCTGTTATGAAAATATTTTTCTCCATAGTTAAACCTTTCCTAAAAAACTAAATGTTATAAGATTATTATAGTTAATCTTACACTAGGAGGGCTCTATTGATTTGGTTCACAGAATATTGGACTGAAAATGTTGGGCTAACAGTAAAAGCCAATGAAGTTAAAAGGATTAAATCAAAGTATCAGGAAATCCTAATCTTAGAAACTCCAGAATTTGGAAGAATGCTTGTTTTAGATGGTTTAGTTCAGACAACAGAAAGAGATGAATTTATATATCATGAGATGCTTGTTCATCCTGCAATGC
>JALWKR010000147.1 GCA_027081375.1 Persephonella sp. | reverse complement strand
TTTGCTTCTTTTTCTGAAAGCATAACTGTTGAGGAGTAGTCTTTTATTATATCTGCCATAAGCATTCCCATAGCAGATAAAATTCCTGGATTTCTTGGAACTAGCACTTTTGGAATATTAAGGGATTTTGCTAGGAAAACAGCGTGCATTCCTCCAGCTCCACCAAAGGAAAATAAAGTAAACTCTTCTGGATTGTATCCTCTTTCTACAGATATTACTCTTATCGCTTTTTCCATCTTTGCATTTGCTATTGTTAGAATTCCTTCAGCAAGTTCAACTGGAGAAAGATTTACCTGTTTTGCTAGCTTTTCCATATAAAGGATAGTTCTATCTTTATCCAGCTTCATATTTCCACCTAGGAAAAACTCAGGAATAAGTCTTCCTAAAAATAGATTTGAATCTGTTACTGTTATGTTTTCTCCTTTTCCATAACACACAGGCCCCGGATCTGCTCCTGCACTTTCAGGTCCTACATTTAAAGCTCCTCCTTTATCTACATATGCAATAGAACCTCCACCAGCTCCTACTGTGTGGATATCTATAATAGGAACCTTTACAGGTATAGAAGATATCTCTGTGTCAGTAGAAAAAGGGATACTTTCATTAATTAAAGAAACATCTGTTGATGTCCCTCCCATATCAAAGGTTATTAGTTTTGTAAAACCTGCCTTTTTACCTATCTCAAAAGCTCCTACTACTCCTCCTGCAGGACCTGAAAGAATTGTTCTAACAGGTTCTTCTTTTGCTGTTTTAGTTGATATACTTCCACCATTTGACTGCATTATTCTGAGAATATCTTTATCTAATAGATTTTCTTCTATATATGAGATATAGCTATTCATTTTTGGCATTACATAGGCATTTACAACTACAGTAGAACTTCTTTCATACTCTCTAAACTCAGGAATTATTCTGTAAGACGGAGATACAAAAAAACCTTCTTCTTTTAATCTTTCTTCTACCTCTTTTTCATGGGTGTTGTTTAAGAAAGAAAATAAGAAAGATACAGCAACAGATTTTATCTTTTTTTCTTTTAGAGTTTTAACAAGATTTTCTATCTCTTGTTTTTCTAAATCTTTTAAAATTTCTCCTTTTGAGTTAATTCTGCAATCTAATCCGTATCTGTTCTCTTCTTCAACAAGAGGTTTTTCCCTTTTATAGTGAAGATCGTAAAGTCTTTTTCTGTTCTGTCTTCCTATATAGATAATGTCCTCAAAACCTTTGTTTGTAATAAAAGCTACCTTTGCTCCTTTTCTTTCTAGCAGAGCATTTGTAGCAACTGTTGTTCCATGGATTATATTTTTTTCCTCTTCTTCTGCAATCTGTTTTATACCTTCTAAAAGAGCTTTAGCTGGATTTTCAGGAGTTGACAGTATCTTTAAAACCCCCCATTTTCCATCTTTTTTGTATATGAAGTCTGTAAATGTTCCTCCTGTATCTACTCCAATGATAACCATACTTCTTTCCTTTTTTGTAGATATATCCCAATTTATTATAAAAAAACATGGAAGGGAGAAGTATGTATAAAGCTATATATTGCATGGATATAGGACTTAGAAGGTCTCAACAAGACTGTATATATGTAGATGGTGATATTTATATGGAAAATCATTTTTGTGGAGAAAAATATATAGATAAGGATACTGCTTTGTTTGCTGTTTGTGATGGTATGGGTGGATTATATGAAGGAGAAAAGGCAAGTTATTTTGTAGGTGTTAATCTTAAGGAATTAGATATTCCTTTTTCTAAAGAAAGTATAGAAAAAGCTTTATATGAAATCCAAAAGAGATTTATAAAAAGTGGATTTTACAACACTGGAACAACAATAGCTGGAGTTTATTTAAAAGGAAATAAAAGTATTATTTTTAACGCTGGAGATAGCAGGGTTTATAAAATAACAAAAGATGGGATTATCTATCTATCTCACGATCACAGCTATGTTCAAAGGCTTGTTGATAGTGGGGAAATAACTCAGGAGCAGGCATTTTATCATCCTGCAAAGAATATCCTAGAGTTTGGTATAGGAGATGTATTTCAACCCGACTGGGAAAATGGTATGGAACCCTATATAGTAGAAGATGTTTTACAAGAAGGAGAATATTACTTCCTATGCACAGATGGGGTTAACGGTGTTTTAAAAGATGAAGAAATTTTTTATCTTCTTTGGCCTAATCCTTTTGAAAATATAGAAAGATTTTTAAAAGAGCTTGAAAACAGGAAATCTGATAACTACAGCTTTATTATAGTATCCACTGTCTAAGTTGGTATAATTTTCATTATTTTGTATTTGGAGAAGTTTAATGAAGAAGGTTAAAGTTACTATAGATGGAGTAACTGTTGAAGTCCCTGAAGGAACAACAATTCTTGAAGCTGCTAAAAAGATAAATAAAATCATTCCAACCTTCTGTTATCACGACAAACTCCCAATATTTGGTGGATGTAGAATGTGTCTTGTCTGGGATAAAAAATGGAAAAATCCTGTTATTGCTTGCGGGACGAAAGTTTATGATGGAATGGAAATAGAAACAAAAAATGAAGAAGTTTTAAAAGATAGAAAGTTTATCCTTGAGATGCTCTTTACAAGACACCCCTTAGACTGCCCTATATGTGATAAAGCAGGAGAATGCGATTTACAAAACTGGGGAACGTACTATGGTCCTCAAAACAGACCTTATGAGGATATAACGCCTTTTGATAAGGTAAGACCTGAGGAAAACTGGGAAAGTGATTATCTTGAGTTTGTATCAAATAGATGTGTTCTTTGTTTAAAATGTGTAAGTGTTTGTGAAAATGTTAACGGTGCTGCTGCTTTATTTCAGGAAGAGAGAGGATTTGAAATTCTTATCTCTCCTGACAAAAAACCTATGGATACAGAAAGTTCATGTGAGTTTTGCGGTTTATGTGTTGATATATGTCCTGTTGGAGCAATTCTCTTTAAACCATTTAAATACAATGCTAGACCGTGGCTTTTAAAAGAAACTGTTACATACTGTGGTATGTGCTCTGTTAACTGCCCTGTAGCTATAGATCACGACGGAGAAAATATATACAGAATACGCTCAACCTCTGATCTTCAGATATGTGCAGGAGCTTATCTTGGATACGATATACATGCTAAAAACAGACTTGAAGGTGGACTGAAAAACGGTGCTTCTATCTCTTTAGAAGAAGGTATAGAAGAGATTTCTAAAATAATAAACCAAAACCCTGAAAAAACAGCCATAGTTGTTTCCCCATACTCAACAGATGAAACTTTTGAAGTTATTAAAGAGATAGGAGAAAAAACAGGTGTTTATCTAACATCAACAGTAACGTTGGATACCCTTCCCACAATTCAAGGTTTTGAAGAGGAAACAGGGAAAGAGTATCAGCTTCCAACAGAGGAAGATATTATAAAAGCAAAAAAAATTGTTGCTTTAGGAAATGATGTAGCAAATACAAACCCTGTAATATCTTACCTATTTCATAAAGTTTACTTTGAAGGAAGAGAGTTTGGAGAGGAAAAAGAGATATTTTATATGGGAGAAAGTTTAGACAGATTAAAAAAGTATAATCCTGTTTATAAAGAGGTCTTAAACGAAGAACTTTTAAACAAAAGAATAAGACAGTTTGCGAAGATAGATAAAGACACTATTATTGTGTACTCAACAACAGCTCTAAAAGGAGAAAAAGCGTATAAGTTTGGTAAAAAACTTGGAAGGATAGCAAAAAAAACAGGAGCAAAAGTTCTTATCATTCCTCAAGAGAGAAATGCATTTGGTTTAATAAACTCTTTTGAAAATCTTTACTACCTTCCAGATATTCTTAAAAAGATAGAAAATAAAGAGATAGAAAATCTTATTTTAATAGGTGAGGATATTGTTCAGCATATAGAAGAAGATAAGATGAAAGAGATTTTTATGAGTTTAAAAAACATCTCAGTAATAACCCCTTTTAACGATGGTCTTGCCTTATCTTCTCATATAGCTTTAGGTTCTTCTCTCTGGTTTGAAGAAGAAGGAACAGTGGAAGGATTTTATGGAAAGAAAGAGATAACTCCTTATAGGAAAAAAATTCAGGAAAAAGATATTTTAAAAAGGATTTCTCAAGGCCTTGAAACACAAGAACCGTTGAGAAATGAAAATTACAGCATATCTTATTACGATTATCCCTATACTGTTAATCAGTTTATAGAACTTTGGGACTTTGGATACTTATCAAAAAGGTCTGATAATCTAACAAATATAA
>JALWKR010000146.1 GCA_027081375.1 Persephonella sp. | reverse complement strand
AAAACCAACTTGACACTTATACAAAAGTAAACCTCTTTGGAGCTAAGTTCTAATGATTTCAAAGGAGCTAGAGGAAAAACTTTCAAATCCACCAAGAAAAAGTGTAAATCTTGTTGTAAAGGTAGACCCTAAAAAGCTTAACTTTATATCAATGGTTGTAGATGGGCACGGGCGGATAGCCCTGCCTAGAACAAGAAGTGGAAAACAGGGGATATTAGACTTTCTCACTTCTCCTGATTGTGTAGATGATCTTCTCCTTATATTAGAAAATATCAAAAAAGAGTATGATCCTACATTAGAAATCATCAAAGACCTAGGAGATAACTGGCTAGAAGCTGTAACTTAAGCATTGCAAAAGATAATTTTTGTCTTAGTTTAATCATCAAAAAAGAGAGTATTTATCATGTCTAGCGTAGCAGAAAAATCCATAGAAGATCTGTTAAATAAGGTATCTTACCTTTCAGAAAAAGACAGGGAGGAAATAAAAGAAGCTGCAGAGTATATAATAAAAAAACATGAAGGTCAGTACAGAAAATCAGGAGAACCTTATTATATACATCCAATAGAAGCATCAAAAATTCTGGCTGATTTAAAGTTAGACAAAACAACCATTATTTCAGGGCTTCTTCATGATGTTGTGGAAGATACAGATACAACTTTAGAAGAGATCTCTGAAAAGTTTGGGGATGATGTAGCTCTAATAGTAAATGGTGTTACAAAAATAGGAAAATATAAATTCACAAGTAGAGAAGAAGCTGAAGCTGAAAACTTCCGTAAAATGCTTGTCTCTATGGCTAAAGATATTAGAGTAATCCTTGTGAAGCTAGCAGACAGACTTCATAATGTAAGAACCCTTCAGTATTTACCTGAACACAAACAAAAAAGAATAGCTAAAGAGACCCTTGATATATATGCACCTTTAGCAGCAAGACTAGGGCTTTGGAAAATAAAAAGTGAGCTAGAAGATACAGCGTTTAAGTTTTATAATCCTGAAGAGTATAAAAGAATTACAACATATGTAGCCCAGTCTAAAGAAGCTCAGGAAAGATTTTTAAGGGAAGAAGTTGTCCCAAAAATAAAAGAAGCTCTTGAAAAACACGGTATAAAAGCAGAAATCCAGTACAGAACAAAGCATATATACAGTATTTATGAAAAAACAATAAGAAAAAATATAAGCTTAAGTGATATTTACGACATATACGGCATAAGAATTTTAGTGAAGGATGTTAAAGACTGTTATCTAACTCTTGGTATTATTCACTCTCTATGGCCACCAGTACCAGGAAGATTTAAAGATTACATATCCCTTCCTAAATCAAATATGTATCAGGCTCTCCATACTACAGTTATAACTGAAAAAGGAAAGTTTGTTGAAATACAGATAAAAACATATGATATGCACAAAATTGCTGAAGAAGGTATTGCAGCTCACTGGAGATATAAAGGTGGGAAATATTTATCTGAAAAAGACTTAAAATCTTTTACATGGCTTAGGAATATTTTAGAGTCTCTGAAAGAAGAAAAGTCAAAAGAAGTTATCTCTTCTATAAAACATGATATAGCAAGTGATGAGATTTTTGTTTTTACTCCAAAAGGAGATCTGATAAAACTTCCAGTTGGAGCTACTCCTGTAGATTTTGCCTACTATATACATACCCAGGTTGGACATAAAACAGCAGGGGCTAAAGTAAACGGCAGAATAGTTCCCCTAGATACCAAGTTGAAAAATGGGGATGTTGTAGAAATAATAACAGCAAAAGTTAATAAACCAAGTAGAGACTGGCTAAACTTTGTGGTAACCACCAAAGCAAAAACTCATATAAGACAGTATTTAGCAAAACAGGAAAGAAAAAGACTTTTAAAGTTTGGAGAAAAACTTTTAAACAAGTTTTTGAGGAAGATAGACAAGAATATACAATCTTTAACTGAAGAAGATAAAAAGCAGCTTTTAGAAAGATTTAACTTTAAAACATTTGACGACTTTTTAATTGCTGTTGGCGAAGGAAAGATTTCTCCTCAAAAAATAGTAAGAACATTAAGAGGAGAACAGGAAAAAACAAAAACAGGAAAAACTCAAACCTCATCTGTTTCAAAGGATGCTGTTGTAGAGGTAGATGGATTGTCTAATATTCTCACATCTATTGCTAAATGTTGTTGTCCTATTCCAGGAGATGAGATTGTTGGAATTATCTTAAAAGGTAAGGGAATATCTATTCACTCTAAAGACTGTCCAAATATTAAGAATATATTAGAAAATGAACCTGACAGAGTTATTGTAGCAGAATGGAAAAAAGAAAATCTTAAACCTATCTTTCCTGTATATATAAGAGTTATCTCTCAAGATAAACCAGGACTTCTTGCTGAAATGTCTGCAGCTATTGCTAGTACAAAAACAAATATATCCAGTGCAAAAATAAGAACTAGAAGAGACGGAAAGGCTGTTAATGATTTTAAAGTTAATGTAAAAGATGTAGAGCATTTAAATAAGATAATGAACAATCTGAGAAAAGTTAAAGGTGTTGATAGCGTAAGTAGGATCTGTATTAGAAAGTAATTAAGAAATAAATTAATGTAAGGATTTTTAACAGTATTGTAAAAAACTTGAACATGATATATATTTATAGTATAAATATTATTAACAGTTTATTAAAAAATTTTTAATGTTGTATTAAAAAAGCAGGGAGGGGGAAGGGCTATTTCCCTTCAAGAAATCTTAAAGCTTTCTCTAAATCCCCTTTAAGTTCCCTTAGAATATATATAAGTTCATCTTCATCAAAATCTCTTGATATTTTTTCTTTTTTCTCAAAATCGTATATAAAGAAAATCTCTTCTCCATAACTTCCAACAACATATTTAGAAACTCCTATTAATGCTCCAGCTAAAACAGAAGATTTAAAGTCAGGTGTTAGCTTTTCCCCTGTTTCTATGTTGTATAGAGCAAACGTTTTATTTTTCTTTCCCCAAAAATAAGGACTTTCTCCTGTTAAAGCTCCTCTATCTCTGATTTTTTCAAACCAGTCTGTTATCTGTTTTTCTACTGTAAAAATTGCTTCTTTGCCTTCTTTTGTTCCTCTAAAGTAAGGAGACTGCCCCTTTACAAGCCCCAAAGGAGATATCCAGTCAAAAAGCTGTGAAACCTGCTCTCCTTCCCTGTTATAGATAGCCCATTTTACCTTTTTTAAATCTTTTAAAGGATTTTCTTTGTCTAACGGCTCTGTTGTTGCAATAAAATACTCACTTTCTCCTTTTGGAAACCCTTCTTTAAAGTAATATGTAAATCTTTCAAACATCTTTCTCTCCGTAAATTTTTCTTTAGAATATACTTATGCACTATTTTTTCTTATGAGAAATTTCATTGAAAAGGATAGTATAAAAAAGCATTAAAACTCTAACTACCTAATAAACCTATAATTTATAAAGATATCAATTCAGTTTTGAATGGTAACTCAATATTTCTTCTCTCACTCCAGTCAAATATCTCTAATCCAATTACATTATTATTTTCGTCGTAATCAATTACTACTCCCTTTTCTATTAAATGTTCACTTTCTACAGGCTTTTTATTTGAGAATTTAACTATAAGTATATCTGTATCTTTGTCATATTTTATTTGCATAATCCTTTCCTCCTTAAGGTTCTGTCCCAAAAAATAGTTATAACTTTAAATTTATCCAGCTCTTTTTCTACAATAACTTTTAAACATCTTCCTTGTATCTTTTTTATTCGTCCTTCTCTATACGGTTTCCTATCTTTTATAACAAAATCAGGATTTTTAATAGTATCTTCTATTATTTCAATGGTTAGTTCAATGGGAGATGTCTCTTTTCTTACATTGAATTGCTCCCAAAAATGTGATGAATATTCTATTTTCATTTTGAATTCCTTTAAAAATCATCTTCAAAATATCCTGAAATTCTGCTTACTATAATAACATTGTCTAAATATAACCAAAATCATTTTTACCTACCTTTCCTCTTTATAAAATGTTTTTCAAAATAAAAATCGGAGGTAAAAGATGGCTTCAGAATTTAAACATGTATTTGTCTGTCTTCAAAGAAAACCACCTGGTATGCCTTCTTGTGGTGCAAATGGTTCAGAGCAAGTTTTTCAAAAATTTCAAGAAGAACTTATGATGAAAAATTTATTTGATAAAATGGCTGTAACGCCAACAGGTTGCATGGGACCATGTATGATGGGACCAACTGTTGTTGTTTACCCAGATGCAGTAT
>JALWKR010000145.1 GCA_027081375.1 Persephonella sp. | reverse complement strand
GTTGCAGGATCAGGGTAATCTCTTTTTTGATAAAGTTTTCCTAATGTTTTTCCTTCTGCTGCTTCTACTAAACCTTCAAGCTCTGATAGAGAGTTTTTAAACTCTTTATCTTTTTTATCTTTTGTTTTTACACCTACTAAGATTGCTCTCATTATATCCTTATTTTTAAATTACTGAAATTGATGGGAATATAATATACTGGGATGTAAATATTTCAAGAGATGGACATCATTATCTTTTAATAAAAGGGCAAAAATGCCCTTATTATGTTTCAGCTACAATTGTGCTTATAGCATGTTTGTAGATGAGCTGTTTTTCACCGTTGACATCTAAAAGGATTGTAAACTGATCTGCTGCCAGAATTCTTCCTGTAATTCTTGTTCCTCTGGTAAGATAAATTGTTACTTCCTTCCCCTCTTCCTTGAGTTCTTCTAAAAGTTCGTCTTGTATATTCATTGGGGTTCCTCCATTTAGTTATTATTATAATTTTTAATAATTTTATCGAAAACTTCCTCTTTTGTATACTGGGAAACATCTATCCATTTCCAGTTTTCATCTTCCTTAAATTTATTTTTTAACGCTCTAATCTGTCTTTTTGCGAATTTTTTTGTGTTTTTTATAATTTCCTCCTTAGCTTCTTCTAAGGAGATTTCATTTTTAATATAAGGTATAAGCTCCTTATAGCCAATAGCTTGTTTTGATGTTATAGCATTTTCAAATCCTTTTTCCACTAAATTTTTTGTTTCTTCAACAAGTCCTTTTTTTATCATGTTTTCAACTCTTTTTTCTACTCTTTCCATTATCTCTTCTCTAGGTCTAGTAAGAACAAATCCTATAAAATCATATCTTTTTTCTTTAAATGAATGCTCTTCTAAATATTTTGAAAAAGGTTTTCCAGTTGTTAGATATACTTCAAGGGCTCTTATTACTCTTTTTTTGTCATTGGGGTGTATCTTTGACGCATATTTGGGATCTATCTCTTTTAATCTTGAATATAGGGAGATATTATCTTCTTTATATAATTTTTCTCTTATTTTCCAATCTCCTTCAGGAGCTTTAGCTAAACCGTATAATAAAGCCTGTATGTACAGCCATGTTCCACCAACAATAATAGGAACTTTTTCTTTTTCTAATATCTCTTTTATTTTTTCGTCTGCTTTTTCAACAAAATCTTTTGCTGAAAAATCTTCAGGAGGCTCCACAACATCTATTAGATAATGGGGTATTCCCTGCATTTCTTCTTTTGTGGGTTTTGCAGTTCCTATATCCATATACTTGTAAACCATCATAGAGTCTGCACTTATAATCTCCCCATTGATCTTTTTTGCAAGTTCTATTCCTATTTCTGTTTTTCCTGTTGCTGTTGGTCCTGTTATTACTATCAGCTTCAATGGTTATCACCTTTTTTTTAACTTTTATATATGAGATTCTTTAGTATTTTCAAGTAATAACTTTGATTGAATTAATTCAAAGTGCTAAAATTTTTGTTTGCATTGATTAATTTTAGGAGGAATTAATTGCGTCCAGATGGAAGAAAGCCTACACAGATAAGACCAGTAAAAGTTATTAGAGATTTTAATATCTATGCTGAAGGTTCAGTACTGATAGAAGTTGGGAATACAAAAGTAATAATAACTGCTTCAGTTGAAGATAAAGTTCCTCCTTTTTTAAGGGGAACAGGTCAAGGATGGATAACAGCTGAGTATGCTATGCTTCCTCGCTCTACAGAAACAAGGAATATCCGTGAGGTTGTAAGGGGTTCTCCTTCTGGAAGAACACAGGAGATACAGAGGCTCATAGGTCGTTCTTTAAGGGGAGTTGTTGACCTTAAAAAGTTAGGGGAAAGAACTCTCTGGGTTGACTGTGATGTTATTCAGGCTGATGGAGGAACAAGAGTTACTTCTATAACAGGTGCTTTTATAGCTGTTGCAGATGCAATGATAAAACTAACAGAATCAGGAAAACTAAAGCAAAATCCTTTAAAAGATTATGTGGCAGCTGTAAGTACAGGGGTTGTAGGAAAAGAGGTTGTTTTAGACCTTAACTTTAAAGAAGACTCTTCTGCAAAAGTTGATATGAACCTTGTTATGACTGGAAGTGGAGAATTTGTTGAGGTACAGGCTACAGGGGAAGAATACTCTTTTTCCCAAGAAGAGTTTGATAAGATGCTTGAATTTGGAAAACTTGGAATAAATAAACTTATTCATATTCAAAAACAGTTCATAGAAGGAGTTCCTTCTATAGGACACTGGAAGAGAACTGATATAAAGGAGTTTGTTTATATAGATAAGGATTAGTTTTTCTTTTTTTTCAATATCTTAAAGACTTTCCTGTTATATAATATTTAGGTTTGTGACTTTTTATGGAGGCTGTTTAATGGAAAAAAGTTTGGTTATTTTAGGCTCCCAGTGGGGAGATGAAGGAAAAGGAAAAATAGTTGATTTGTTAGCTCCTGAATATGATTATGTTGTTAGATATCAGGGAGGAAGCAACGCAGGTCATACAGTTATTGTTGGAGATAGAAAGTATGCCCTTCATCTTATCCCATCAGGAATTCTTCACGAAGGTAAGAAAAATCTAATAACAAACGGTGTTGTTATATCTTTAGAAGAGCTTCTTGATGAGATGGAAACTGTTAGAGATGTTGTAGGAAATTTTGAAGGGAAGCTTTTTATAAGTGATAGAGCACATATAGTATTCCCTCATCACAAACTTCTTGATAGTCTTTCAGAGAAAGCTAAAGGAAAAGATAAGGTTGGAACAACGTTAAAAGGTATAGGACCTGCATATATGTCTAAATATGCTAGAACAGGAATTAGGGTTGCAGACCTTTTTGATCCTCCATATTTTAAAGCTAGACTTGAAAATGCAATGAATGAGGCTAAGAATATAGCAGAAAAAATATACGGTGAAACATTTAATTTAGATATAGATAAAGTTTACGAAGATACTTTAAGAATGTTTGAAAAGATAGCTCCTTTGGTAGCTGATACATCTTTAATGCTTCATAATGCTATGAAAAATGGAGAGAAAGTTCTTTTTGAAGGTGCTCAAGGTACAATGCTTGATATAGATATGGGAACATATCCATATGTTACATCTTCAAATGCTTCGGCCCTTGGTCTTTGCAATGGTACAGGAGTTTCTCCAAAGCTAATAGGACAAGCTAAAGTTTTTGGAGTAAGCAAAGCTTACGTTACAAGAGTTGGAGCAGGTCCGTTCCCAACAGAGTTAAATGACGGTACAGGACAGAAACTTAGAGATGAAGGACATGAGTATGGAACTACAACAGGTAGACCAAGAAGAACTGGTTGGCTTGATCTTGTAGCTCTTAGATTTGCTGCAAGAATTAACGGTATGGATGGTCTTATTATTACAAAACTTGACGTATTAGACCATTTTGATGAGATAAAGGTTGCTGTAGCTTATGAGTATGAAGGAAAAGAAATAAGAGATTTTCCTGCACAGATAAAAGTGCTTGAAAAATGTAAACCTGTTTATAAAACATTAAAAGGCTGGGACAAAAGCACAAAAGGCCTCAAAGATATTAATGAACTTCCTGACGAGGCGTGGGAGTTTATAAAAACAGTAGAAGAAGAAACTGAGACACCGGTTGTGATGCTCTCCACAGGCCCTGAAAGAAGTGAATACGTATGGATAAAAAGATAGGAGGTCTACTATGAAGGACCCAGCCCAACTTAGACTTAGTGAAGGAGATCCAAACTCTATTTTAGGGAGAATAGCTGACTTACATGCAACAGATATACTTATTCTTCTAGCTATTATTATTATCTTTACATTTGTTTCCTATTTTGGATTAAAAAAATGGAATGAAAAAAAACCTGTTGAAGAAAGAAAATCAGATATTATCCTGTTTCTTATTGCTCTCCATGTAGGATTTTTTGGAACAGTTCTTTTCTTTGTGTATAGAGTAGTTTTAATAGGTTTAGAATATCTTTCTAAGGGATAGGATTTAGATCCTATCCCTTAAAGATATGTTTGCTTTTAAGAAATTAAATAAAAATTCTGATATAAATTTTTTATCAAAAGATACAAAAGATATAGAGCTACCATCTTTAGCTAATTTTTCAACTTTTATAAAGCTTTCTTCTTTCTTTAGTTGATACCAATTTATCTCCTCTATGAGATACTCAGAGAGAAATTTTTTATAAATCTCTTCTGCTACAGATGGGAAATGGCTTTTAGAGGGAAAATATCCTTCGCTAAACAGGTCATCTA
>JALWKR010000144.1 GCA_027081375.1 Persephonella sp. | reverse complement strand
GTCTAAAGCTCTAGAAGAAAATAAATATCTTGTAGATGGATATTACACAAGAGCAAAAGCTTATGAAGCTTTAGAGAAATACAAAGAAGCTTTAGAAGACTTAAAAGCAGCGGTAACCCTTATGCCTGAAGAAAAAAAATTCTTTAACACAATGGCAGAAGTTTACTTTAAAAAAGCTAAACAGCTTGCTGATAGAGGAGAAAAAAGAAAAGCTGCTGATTATTTTATAGAAGGATTAAAAATAAACTACAATTTAGATATAGGAAAAGAATATGAGAAAGTCTTTGAAGAAGCTGCCGTAGAATCTATGAAAGAAAAAGATTATAAAGGAGCTATTGCATATTTAGAATTTGCTGAAAGAGTAATAGAAAATCAGTTTACAGAAAGGAAGTTAAGCTATGAAGAGTATTATAGAAAAAAAGCTGATATACAAAATTTAACAAAAGAAGCAGTAAAAGGACTACCTCTAAAGGAAAGAATTTTAAAGAAACTAAATGATATATATGCAAAATAAGGAGGGTGCATGTTAGACATAAAGCTGATAAGGTCTAATCCTGAATATGTAAAAGAAAGATTAAAAACAAGAGATGAAGCTTATGCTTTAATGATTGATGAGCTTCTAGCTGTAGATGGAGAAAGAAGAAGAATTATATCTGAAGTAGAAACATTAAAAGCAGAGAAAAACAAACTATCGAAGGAAATAGGGCTTCTATATAGAGAAGGAAAAAAAGAAGAAGCAGAAAAAGCTAAAGAAGCAGTTCAGGCAAAAAATAAGAAAATAGAGCAGCTTGAAAAAGAGCTTAAAGATATTGAGAGTCGTTTTAATCATATTCTTCTATCTATTCCTAATATTCCCCACGAAAGTGTTCCTGTAGGTGAAGACGAGGAAGATAATGTTGAGATAAGAAGATGGGGGGAGCCAAGAAAGTTTGATTTTGAGCCTTTACCTCACTGGGAGATAGGAGAAAAACTTGGAATCCTTGACTTTGAAAGGGGAGCTAAGTTAGCTGGTTCAAGATTTACAGTAATGTATAAAGAGGCAGCTAAACTTGAAAGAGCTCTTATAAACTTTATGTTAGACCTTCATACAAAGGAGCATGGATATACTGAAGTTTGGACACCTGTTTTAGTGAAACCTGAAATATTAATAGGAACAGGGCAGCTTCCAAAGTTTGAAGAGGATCTATACAAAGTGTGTGATGAAGACCTTTATCTATTACCTACTGCTGAAGTATCATTAACAAATCTTCATGCAGGAGAGATTTTAAAAGAAGAAGAACTTCCTAAATACTACACTGCTTATACTCCTTGTTTTAGAAGAGAAGCTGGCTCCCACGGAAAAGATGTTAGAGGAATTTTAAGACAGCACCAGTTTGATAAAGTTGAGCTAGTTAAGATAGTTAAACCTGAAAACTCATATGAAGAGCTGGAAAAACTTGTTCAAGAAGCAGAAAAAGTTCTTCAACTTCTTGAACTTCCTTACAGAGTAGTGGAACTTTGTACTGGAGATTTAGGTTTTTCAGCTGCTAAAACATACGACATTGAAGTATGGATACCTTCTCAAAATAGATACAGAGAGATATCCTCATGTTCAAATACTGAAGCGTTTCAGGCAAGAAGAGCCAAAATAAGATATAAAACAAAAGAAGGAAAAAATCAGTTTGTTCATACATTAAACGGCTCTGGGCTTGCTGTTGGTAGAACCCTTCTTGCAATAATGGAAAACTATCAAAAACCTGATGGAACATTTGATACCCCTGAAGTTCTAAAAAAGTATATGTAGAGGGAATATATTGATACCTAAAGACCTTGGATACAGTATGCCTGCTGAATGGAAGAAACATAGAGGTACATGGACCACATATCCACAGGCATACGAGACATTCTTTGACAGATTAGAAGAAGCCAAAGAAGAATTTGTTCAAATGGTTAAATATGTTTCCCTAGGGGAAACGGTACATATAAATGTTGATAATGAGGAAGTTAAAAAAGATTTAATAAAAAGATTGGAAAAGTATGATGTTAAAGGAGATGTTCAAATACATATAATCCCTACAAATGATGCATGGTGCAGAGATTACGGAGCTATCTTTGTAAAAAACAAAGAAGAAAAACTTCTTGCTCTTGACTTTAGGTTTAATGCGTGGGGAGGAAAATATCCGTATGATTTAGATGATAAAGTAGCTAGAAAGATGGCTGAAATACTTGGAGTAGATGTTTTATCTGTTGATATGGTTTTAGAGGGGGGATCAATAGATGTAAATGGAAACGGCTGTCTCCTTACAACAGAAAGTTGTCTTCTTAACCCAAATAGAAACCCTGATATGAGCAAAGAAGAAATAGAAGAAGCTTTAAAGAACTATTTAGGAGTTGAGAAGATACTCTGGCTTAAAGAAGGTATTGTTGGAGATGATACTGACGGACATATTGATGATATAACAAGATTTGTAAATGAGAATACTATTGTTACTGTTATAGAAGAAGATGAAAAAGATCCAAATTATGAGCCTTTAATGGAAAACTTTGAACGTCTAAAGTCATTTACAGATATAAATGAAAACCCTTTTGAAATTATTACTCTTCCTATGCCTGACCCTGTTTATTACAAGTACCCAGACTCAAAAGAGGAAGAGAGATTACCTGCTAGCTATGCTAACTTTTATATTTCAAACACAGCTGTTATTGTTCCAGTTTTTAACTGTGATAAAGATAAGATAGCCCTTGAAACTCTTCAAAAACTTTTTCCTGACAGAGCTGTTATAGGTATTTATGCATACGACATACTTGTTGGTTTAGGAGCTTTTCACTGTTTGACACAACAGATTCCTGAGGGAAAATTTTAGGATGTTTTATATTGCAGTTGACAAACCTTTAAATAATCTAATAAATCAGATTGAGAATATTCTTAAAGACAATAATATTGAGATACTGTCAAAAGAGGAAAAAAATAGTGGAACTTTGTCAGCTAAAGCTGTGGTTTTAACTTTGAGATATAAGAATAAAATATTTAAAATGTCTACAGTTGCTTGGAAAGATAAAGTAACTGTTTCATTGGTATTTCCTAAAAAGGAATTTTCAGAGGAAGAAAAGAAATTCTTAAAAAATCTTTTAGAGAAGTTAAAACGATGAAAGTAGTTAAAAATATTAAAAAACTTCTTTTAGCTTCACTGGTTTTACTTTTTTCAAGCTGTATATCTTATAAAGACAGTATCTCTTTTAATGATAACTTTTCTGGAGATGTAAAGATAGAGCTAACTGTTTCTAGTATCCTTGCTAGACAGCTTGACAGGGAGTTTGATTTAGACAAACTTTCTAGACAGTTAAATAAGGAAAAATACGGAATAATATTAAAAGGATTTAATAGAGTTCAAACTGGAAAACTAGTTTCTTATATTTTTAAAATTCACTTTAGAAGTATAAAAGATTTAAATAACTTTTCTTTAGATTACTTTGATATAGAAAGTCCTCAGGATATTGTGTCTAACAGTAAGCTTTTTAATATTTCCTTAGAAGAGAATGATGGAAAGATTTACTGGAGCAGAATTTTAAAAATTTCCCAGTACAAAAATAAAGGAGATATCCCTGAGTTTCTATCTGTTTTACTTTCAAACTATATTTGGGAGTACAAAGCTAAATTTCCTTATCAGGTTATTAGAACAAATGGACTAGTTTCAGAAGATAGAAAGTCTGTAACATGGAAGTTTGATTTATATACTTTAACTATAACAGATAACATAAAACTTGAAGCAGTTTTAAAAAAGCCTTCATTCTGGAACAGAATTCTTAGATTTATACCTTTTAAATAACTCTAGAATTTCTCTCTTTTGATTTATTCTGGCAACATCAACAGGAGTTAAGCCGTATTTATCTTTTTGATTTATATCAGCTCCCTGCATAAGAAGAAGTTTCGCTATATCTTTTCTTCCGTAGTATGCTGCCCAGTGAAGAGGAGTTCCTCCTTTATCATCAGTTGTGTTTATATAAGCTCCTTTTGCTATTAAAACTCTTACTCTTCCAATATCTCCATCTTTTACAGCTTCAATAAGTTGACTGTTTATGTCCCCTGAACTATGTCCACATGAAAAACTGATAACTAAAGCAAAAACTAATGAAATTAGTCTAATCATAAACCTTCCCTTGATTTTTTTCTAAACTATATTAGATGATTTAACTAATTTCAAGAATTTTAAAAGAGAAGAGAATGGAAAATACATTTAAAGATGAAGCCATTGTACTTAAAAAAACAGAAGTAGGAGATACAGACTTATCAATAACAG
>JALWKR010000143.1 GCA_027081375.1 Persephonella sp. | reverse complement strand
GTAAAGAAAGGAAAAACTGTTGGAATTTTTGGCTACTATAAAAATGAAGACAAAATAGCAGATACCTGTAATTCTCTTTCTGAAAGATTTGGTATTCACTTTAACGGTGATATTGTTATTGATAATGTTAACAATTACGACAATGATAATCTTCTTATTGTAACTTCAGACCTTTACAATCTTCCTGACAATATAAACAAAGTTATGCTTGCGTGTACAGATACTCTTGTAACTAGAAAGCCTGAAGCAAGGTACCTTGTTCACGGAGAGGATACTGCTGAATCAAAACTTGAGGAAGAAACTCTTCTTTTTGCTGAATATGTTGACCCTAACAGCGGCGGCAAATTTATAGCAGGTGGAACATGTGTATTCTGGGATAACTACTCAATAGACCTTTATAATAATAAAGAATTTAGTTTAAACCTCTTAACTAGATAACATTTGGGGCTCTAGATGAGCCCCAAAAATTCTTTTACTTTTAATCCTAAAACTCCAGAAACTATTCCAAGTATCCCTCCAACAATAACATCAATAGGAAAATGAGCACCCATATATACTCTTCCATAGGCTATCATAAGAGCATAGATAGAAAACAGTAAAACTATATACCATGGAGCATAAAAAATGATAACTCCAAGAAGAGTAAAAGCATAAGCTGTATCTGCAGAAGGAAAGCTTTTTAAAGATACAGGTTCTAGAAGATGAACATTTTCTAAAAGGTTAACAGGTCTTTTATGTCTGAAAGTATACTTTAAAGCAGGCATTATTATTCCTGTTATTAGAAGAGAAACAGCTAGATGAATAATAGCTTCCCATTTTCCATATATATAAAAAAAAGGCAGGAAAACAGGTAGAGTATAACTTTTTCCTAGCCTAAAAAAGTATTTATAGAACTTATCTAAAAATTTATTTCTTTTTGAGTTTATCAAATAAAAAAGCCTTACATTCCATTTAAATTTTAGTTCCCAATCATTAGGTATTATTCTCTTTTCTTCCATCTACTACCTCAAACATATTTGTTATTATCAGTGGTCTAAAACCAATATATCTGTCCCCTATCTTAAAGTCATACTCATACACTTCAAAATGATATAGCCCTTCATCTTCAACTTTATATGAAAACTGGTGCTCTTCTGTTATCACTACAGGATTGTTTTCCCATTTTAAAATTTTTACAGTTTTAGGTTTATTAACTCTACAGTTTAAATAACTTCCTAAAGGCATCTTTTCCCAGAATGTATAAACCTTTTCACCATCAAATCCCCAAAAATCTGCATCTGTATCTTTCATAGATAAAAAAACTTTTCCTTCTTTTAAAAGATTTAAAGCATCATCTTTTGTTTCTATCTTTTCTTTTGAGTAACCTATATTAACTAGCCATTTAAAACCTTCTCTATAGGAAGGGATTAAAATACCGTGGGTGTGCTCCTGATATACAAGTTTTACATGAAGGTCTAAACCACCAATAACTTTAAGACCTCTAGCCCTTGAATAGTACAATTTAACCCACTGTTCAAGGGGAACTAAAGCATTCCATTTATGAAGAATTTCTCTTGTTAAAGGATATATAAGGATATTTTTTAGCAGATAGATAATACTTAGAGACTTTTTCCATACAACAGCATCTTTTATGTTTATAAGTTCATAAAGGTATTCTTTTTTAAACTCTCCTTTCCATACATAATGGTCAAACTCAAAGTTGTTAGGATGAGAGATAACAGGAAGTTTACCTCCTAAAAATAACATTCTACCTTCAGGGGTATTAACTTCAACACCTGCAAATATTTTTTTATCTTCAAAATATCTGTAATCCTCATTATCATGATCTGTTATAAATACAAAATCTATATTATTTTCTTCGACTGCTTTTTTTATATCAGAGGGTTTTCCAAGGGAATCAAATGAGAATTGAGTATGGACGTGAGAGATAATTCTATACTTATTTAAATTCTCAGGAGATCCTTTTATTAAAGGTTCAAAATGACCTTTAAGATACAGTCTTTTTATAGGTCTAAGCTCTAAGTAAAGAATAATTAATATAACAATAATAATAACTTCCATGCTCTCTCTCCGTTTTTGTATTGAAAACTGTTATTATATTTTTCTTCTTTCATTATGGCAATTTTACTGTCTATGAACTAAATTAAAATTTGAAATTATAAGATAATAAAGGAGGGCTAACAGATGCCAAACAGCAACAGAAAAGACAGACTTATAAAAGAGTATATCCATGACCCATATTTTACAAAGGAAAAGTTTCACGACCCATCAATATGTAAAAGATGTGGTGTAGTTTTTCATGACGGAATTTTTCAATGGATGGAACCACCTCCAGCCAATGCAGAAAAGATGATATGTCCAGCATGTAGAAGGATAGAGGACAGGTATGAAGGGGGTGTTGTGGTACTGGAAGGAGAGTTTATGCAAAATCATAAAGATGAAATTATGAATATCATAAGAAACACAGAAGATAGGGAAATGAAATACAGACCATTAGAAAGGATTATAGAGATTAAAGATGAAGGAGATAGGATTGTAGTTACTACAACATATGAACATCTTGCAAGGGCTATAGGAGAAGCAGTTCACAGAGCGTATAAAGGAAATCTAAATATCCAGTATCCAGAAGGTTCAAAATATGTTAGAGTTCATTGGATAAGATAAAAGGGAAGCCTTTCGGCTTCCTTTAATAAAAATCATACACAAAAAATCAAAATATTCTAATATAGTTTCAAAAATCAAAATCAAAGAGGTTCCATTTTGAAAAAAAGTATTAACGTAGGAGTAATAAGTTTAGGTTGCCCTAAAAATCTTGTGGATACAGAGCTTTTACTTGGGAAGCTCAATGCTTCAGAGGCTAAACTTGTTAATAATCTTGATGAAGCAGATGTTATTTTGATAAATACCTGTGGCTTTATAGATGCAGCAAAAGAGGAAAGTATAAACACAATTCTTGAAGCAGCAAATCTTAAAGAGATTGATCCTAATAAAAAGATTGTTGTTACTGGCTGTCTTGTTGAAAGGTATAAAAATGAGCTTGAAAAAGAGATACCTGAAGTTGATATGTTTATAGACTTGAAAGAAGAATTAAAAATTCCTGAAAAGCTTGGTTTAAAACCTAAATTAGAGGGTTCTATTTACCAAAATAGAATTTTAACAACTCCAAAGCATACCGCTTATCTAAAGATTTCAGAAGGGTGCGATCACACCTGTGCTTTTTGTGCTATTCCAAAAATTAGAGGAAAGCACAGAAGTAGAACAATAGAGAGTATTATAGATGAGGCAAAGCTTTTAGCAGATCAGGGAGTAAAAGAGTTAAACATTGTATCTCAGGATACAAGTTTTTATGGCACTGACATTTACGGAAAACCTATGCTCTGGGAATTAATAAATCAGCTAGAGAAGATAGAAGGTATAAAGTGGATAAGACTTTACTACCTTTATCCAACAACAGTAAACGAGGATTTTATAAAGAAAATGGCTGATAGTGAAAAAGTAGTTAAGTACTTTGAGATGCCTATTCAACACTCAGAGGATAAAATCCTGAAGGATATGATGAGAGGATACAGGAAAAAAAGAATAGAAGAGATTTTAAACTGGAAGGAAAAGTATATACCTGAGGCAGCAATACGAACAGCTGTTATTGTAGGTTTCCCAACAGAAACAGAGAAAGACTTTGAAGCTTTAAAAGAGTTTATAAAAGATGCAAAATTTGACTGGTTAGGAGTTTTCACGTATTCCCATGAAGAAGGAACCCCAGCTTACGAAAAGTTTGAAGACATAGTATCTCAAGAGGAAAAAATAAGACGTAAAAATGAAATACTCTCTATTCAGGAGAAGATCACAGAGGAGAAAAATAGACAGCTCATAGGTAAAGAGATGGAAATCCTTGTAGACGGATTTTCAGAAGAGTGGGATACATTGCCTATAGGTAGAACATACAGAAGTGCATATGAAATAGATGGTATTACATATATAGAAACAACAGAGCCAGTTAAAGTTGGAGAGTTTGTAAAAGGAAAGATAAAAGATGTTGTTGATGTATCAGATACTGTTGCAGAGGTGGAGTAATGAAGAGGTTAGATCTTTCTTTGTATGTGATAACTGATGAAAATCTTATTAAAAAAGATATAGGAAAAGCTGTAGAAAAGGCAATAAAAGGTGGTGCTACAGTAGTTCAGTATAGGGCTAAAAACAAAGACAGCAAAACAATGTACAAAGAGGCACAGGAGATAAAAAAAGTTTGTGACAGATACAATGTGCCTCTAATAATAAACGA
>JALWKR010000142.1 GCA_027081375.1 Persephonella sp. | reverse complement strand
CCGCCAGGTCACAAAAACAATACATTTATAATAGCTACATACTGGCAGTCAAAAGAGGCTTTTATGAAATATACTCAAAGCGAAGCATTTAGAAAAGCTCATGAAAATCTTCCACCAAGAGAATGGTTTGCAGGACAACCAACTGTTGAGGTTTACGAAGTAATAAAAGAAAAAACAAAGTAAGGAGAGCCATGAATTACATAGAAGTTACATATTTACTTACAACCAAACAACATGTAGACCCTGAAAAAAAAGCTGAGGAACTAGCAATCTCCCTATCCATTGGAGGATGGGGGGATCTTTCTGAAAATAAAAGAAAGAACTTAGAAAAATACAAAGCAAAAGTTATTGATGTTCTTCCATATAAAGAAGGGAAAAAAGAAAAAATTTTAATGAAGATAGGTTTTCCTGTAATTCTCTTTGAGCATTCTGTAGCATCTATACTTTCAATAATATATGGAAAAGTTTCTTTTACAGAAGAAATAAAAGTAGTAGATATTGATTTTCATCCTTCTTTCCTAGACCATTTTCAAGGACCAAGATATGGTATTAATGGAATTAGAGAATTATTAGGGATACATCACGAGCCCCTTCTTATGACAGTTATAAAACCATCTGTTGGTTTAATTACAGAGGAATTTGCAGAAGAGTTTTTTAAACATGCTGCAGGTGGTGCTGACTTAGTAAAAGACGATGAGATATTTTTTGATGATGCCCTAGCTCCATTTGAAAAAAGAATTGAAGCATGCTTGAAAAAAGTAGAAGAAGCAGAGAAGATATCAGGAAGAAAAACTCTGTATATTCCTCATCTTAAAGGGAAAGTAAATGAGCTAATAGAAAAAGCAAAAAGAGGTGTAGAGGCAGGAGCAAAAGGGTTTTTAGTTAATGTTATCCCATACGGATTTGATATTCTTCAGCGTTTATCTGAAGAAGTAGATGCATTTTTTGTAGCATATCCATCTTTTTCTGGAGTTGTTTTTAAAACGGAACATATTGGTATACGTTCTCCTGTTTTATTTGGAAAATTAATGAGGTTAATGGGAGCAGATATAGTTATCTATCCATCTCCTTATAAGAAAAATGTTATAGAACATACAGATGCTTTAGAAATAGCAGAAAATCTAAGAAAAGATTGGGAAAATATAAACCCTTCTTTTCCAGCTCCTATAGGAAATATTTCTCCTTTAAATATTAATAAAGCATTTAGAGATTTTGGAAATCAAACAGTTTTTGTAGCTTCTGGAGAAATATATAAACATCCTGAAGGTTCAAAAGCTGGAGTTGAAGCTTTAAGAGATGCTTTAGACTGTTCTTTAACAGGAGTATCTTTAGAAGAATGTGCATCGGCAAGTTCTTCTTTGGAAAAAGCTTTAAAGGTTTACAAAGAAAATGAATAATCCAATAGTATTCTCTGATTTTGATGGAACAATAACAGAAAAAGATGTTCTTATGTCTATTGTGGAACATTTTGCTCCACCCTTCTGGAAAGAGATATGGAAGAAAATATTTACAAGAGAACTAACAATATCTGAAGGTGTAAGACAACTATTTCATCTGATTCCCTCTTCAAGAAAGGAAGAAATAGTCAACTGGGTGTTAAAAAATATGAGAATAAGAGAAGGATTTGAAGATTTCCTTCTCTTTTTAAAAAAGAAAGATATTCCTTTTGTTGTGGTAAGTGGTGGATTGGATTTTTACATTCATCCTTTACTAGAACCATATAAAGAACTTATAACAGCTATTTATTCAAACAAAGCAAAATTTGACGAAAAGTATATAGAAGTTGAGTTTATATATAAGTGCAACAATGTCTGCAAAGAAGATTGTGGGATGTGTAAGCCGTACATAATGGAAAAGCACTATAAAGATAGAAGACCCTGGATATATATAGGAGACAGTATCACAGATTTAACAGCAGCAGGGTTATCTGATATTATATTTGCAAGAGATTACCTAGCTAAAACCCTCAGAGACTTGAAAATACAATATTTTCCTTTTAACAATTTTATTGACATTCGTCAAAAAATGATTAAACTAATATGATAGATATCATATCTTCTCACCGGAGGGGCACTTCTCCAAAAATCAATAGTGAAAATTTTGTGAAATTAATGATAAATTAACATATTGCAATATTTAAGCGAGTTTAATAGAATTTGAGTTAAATCAATTTTAGGAGGTACTCTTATGGGAGAAAACACAGCCATTAGATGGGTGCTGTTCTTCTTCTTCCCGGCACTGTTTCTGTATGGCTTGTTGCACATCTATTCATCAAAACCGGCACAAGCTAAAAGAACAGCAGATTTAACTGCGGAAGAAGAGGCAGGAAGAAAGGTTTACAACAAATTCTGTGTCGGCTGTCACGGAGTTAATGGTGATGGTCAATCTGAAGCTGCAAAGTTCTTTAAGGACAAGCCACCTAACTTCCACACTGCAGTATTTAGATGGAAATCTACCCCAGAAGGTTGTCTTCCAACTGATGAAGATTTAATGCATGTTCTCAACTGGGGAATATTACAAACTCCAATGCCTTCTTTCAAACTAGTTCCAGAAGTTCAAAAGAAAGCTGTTATTGCTTACATCAAAACATTTGCAAGGGAAAAATGGGAGAAAGGACAACCTGATCCTGAAAAATGCCAATCTGTTTACAAGCACATTAAAAAACCAAAAGACTTTGGCTCTCCTGAACTTATAGCAAGAGGAAAAGAACTTTATGCTCAAAACTGTACTGCTTGCCATGGTGAACAGGGAATGGGAGATGGTCCATTGGCAAACTCTTTACCAGTTCCTCCAACAGACCTTACATATCCAGTTAGAGCTGCAGGTCCAAAACCAGAAGATACTTTCAGAGTTCTCACTGTTGGATTAGAAGGTTCTCCAATGCCTGCATTTGGACACTTATCAGAAAGAGACCGCTGGGCACTAGTATCTTACATCGCATACCTCATGAACAAAAACAAGTAAGGAGGGTTTAGAAAATGGCAACAAACACCGAACTTAAAAACCTCGTTAACTATGGGCTTGTTAAAGCTCACGTTGCAATGGGGTTAATTTTCTTCATTATAGTTGGATTAGTTGGATTCCTTTATTCATTACAATTAGATGGAATCTATCCTTTTCCAGGAATTGAGTTTTTATCTCCTGGAAGAGTTAGAATGATACATACAGCTGGTGCTGCTTATGGATTCTTAGTTAATATGTTCACTGGTCTTCTATACTGGGCTGTTCCAAGATTTACTGGTTACAGAGTTTTAAGTGATGCTCTTGGATGGTTAATGTGGATAGGTCTACAGGTAGCTGTTCTTGTAACTGTAGTTGCTATTCTCTTCCTTGGAATGGCTGATAACGTTGAATGGGGAGAAACTCCTTGGTGGATTGACCCAGTAATCGTTGCATGGTTATTACTCTGTTTAATGCAGTTTGGAGCTCCATTAATTAAAGCTTCTCAAAGAGGTCCTCTCTACGTTTCAGGATGGTATATCTCTGCAATGCTTGTATGGACTCCACTTGTTGTTTTCATGGGTAACTTTATCCCAAGATTTTGGTCTGCAGGTTCTGGAGCTGGAGCTGTTCAATCAACATTTATTCACGACTTAGTTGGACTTTATGTTACACCAGTTGCTTGGGGATTAATGTACTACTTTGTACCAGTTATTATGAAAAAACCTATGTGGTCACACGGTTTATCACTCCTTGGATTCTGGGGATTAGCATTTTTCTATCCAATGAACGGTGTTCACCACTTTATGTGGTCTCCAATACCAATGTTTGCTCAGTACTCAGCTGTTTTCGCAACAGTTGCTATTGAGTTTGCAGTTACTTCAGTTCTCATTAACTTCATGATGACATTAAGAGGTTCTGCAGAACAGCTCAAATACAATGTTCCTTTAAGATATATGTACACAGGTGCAATCTTCTACTGGATTACATGTTTCCAATGTGCATTCCACGTTACATTAACATTCCAAAAAGTTATCCACTTCACTGACTGGGTAACTGGACACGCACACCTAATCATGTTTGGTACATTTGGTCTCTGGGTTCTTGGTATGGCTGAATATGTATGGCCAAGATTATTTGGAAAAGAAACTATGTACTCAAAAGGTTTATCTGAAGGTGCTTACTGGCTCCTTATGATTGGAGTTTTAGCAATGTTCTTTGACCTTACAGCTGGTGGTCTTGTTCAAGGATTTGATTGGATTGGACTCAACCCTTGGATAGACTCTGTAAACTTCTCTAAGCCATTCTGGTACTTCAGATCTATCGCTGGACTTATGATGCTCACAGGACTATTCATGTACGCATTAAAC
>JALWKR010000141.1 GCA_027081375.1 Persephonella sp. | reverse complement strand
CAGATTAATTAATAATAGTTATTATTAAGTTTTGCATTTTGAATAGAAAATATATTTCTGCGTAAGTTGGCTTTTTACAGACGTTAGCGAGAATATAACAGATTTTATCTGAACTATATGGGATAGAAACTCTTTTGTATCCAAATCTATAACAAAGGAAGATAAACCTTGTTTTATCTTAAATATTTTAACCAGTTGCTTTTATTTTTCTAACATTGTCTAGTATCATGTTTATTACATAAGAAAGTAATATAAAAAAGAGGTTAGGATGAGTGTTTGGGATAAAGGTAGAATAGAAAAAAGAAGGGGGGAATACATTAAAAATTTCAAAAATTTCCTTGTTTTTGATATAGAAACAGTAAAAGATGCTCAGATGTTTGAAGAAATAGCAGATGAAAAAGAAAGAGAAAGAGACCAAAACGGAGAATTTCTTTCAATTCCTTTTCACAAAGTTGTAGCAGTAAGCTATCTTTTAGTTAAAGATGGTGAAGTAAAGAAATTTATTTCTATTTCCTCTGATGATGAAGCTGTAGTATTAAATGAGTTCTGGGAAGGATTTAGAGAAGGACATACTATAGGCAAAGACAAAGAAAATAATATTGGAATAACATATTTTCCTGTTTTAATATCTATTAATGGAAAAGATTTTGATATGCCTGTTCTAAAAGTACGTTCTTTAATGCATATAAATAATCTAAGTAAAAAAAGTAAATTTTATATAAGCCTGTATATGAATAAATTTGACAAATGGGAAAATGAGTATCCTCAATATACAAGCAGATACACTAACTTTCACATAGACATTCCCATAGACATTTTTGGAAGAAAAATATCATTAAAAAATCTGTGTTATATGTGCTCCATTCCTGTTAAACAGGAAGGTGATGGTTCAAAGGTGGAAGATTACTATAAAAACGGTAATTACGGAAAAATTGCTAAATACTGTGCTGAAGATGTAAAATCAACAGCAATGCTTTTTTCTTATATAAATGAATATATGCTTCAAAACCTTTATAATTTTCCATCTTTTATAGATATAGCATCTATAACCCCAGAAATTCAGGTGTAAGATGCTTTTTTGTGGTAGCTATTCATATCTGAAAAAAAATCTTTTGCAAACTGTAAAAGAAGCTTATGAAAAAAATCCTTTGGCTAAGCTTACATTTATTGTTCACTCCAATATAATGAGGAAATACATTAAAGAATTTTTAACTGATAACCTTGAAATAATTGTTAACACTGAGTTTTTTACATTTATAGATATTTCAAAAAAGATTGCCCAGATAGAACCTCTTCAGGATTTTGACAAAGAAATGATTTTCAGAAAAATTCTTTATGAAAATGGATACAAATTAGATGGTATCCCTTCTGAGCTTAATCTCATAACCCAGCAGATTAAAGAGCAGTATATTCCAATTGAAAATATTACTCCTAATTGGATTAGAAAAATTATAGAAGAATATGAGAACTTTAAAAAAAGTGAAGGTTATTATGACAGGGAAGATGTTCACAAGATAGCCATAGAAAAGAAGACAGATTTTTTCTCAGATTATATCTTTGTTTTTGGAATAAGATCTATCCAAAAACTTCATCAAGATGTTTTAAAAAAGTTAAAAAAACATACAGACAACTTTTATGTTTTTGTTCCATTTCATCTTGATAGTGGTATTTACGGTAGTTATTGGCATTTTTCAGAAATCAAAAATTTTTATGAATATCTCACAGATAGTTTTGCAGAAACAGAGCAAGATATTAAAGATTTAAATATTCTCACTTCAAAAAAAATACTAAACTTTAAAGAAAAAGAAAAAATAAAAAACGAAAATATCAAGATAATAAAAGGCTTCCATCCTTACGATGAAGTAGAAAAAGTTGCAAGCATAATTTCTTCTGAGCTGATAGATATTCCTTACTCAAAGATAGCTATTATCTCTCCTAGTGAAAAGTACAATTTTGTTTTGAAAGAAGTTTTAGAAAAATATTATATACCTTTTAGATTTCAAGAAGATGAAGCATTTATAGAAAAATTTGCTTACAAAAAACTTTTAGACATTTTTAAAATAAAAATTGAGGACTTCTCAAAAGAGAGCATTATAAGAATACTTCCAATAATTGATATAGAAGATATTTCTAAAGCTCATCAAATATTAGCCTCATCCCAAAAAGTTAAAAATTTTCAGGAACTAGAAAAATATGTATTTCCTGATTTAGAGAAAAATTTAAAAGAGTTTCTAAAGCTTATTTATCAACTTAAAGATAGAGATTTGTTAGAAAACTATGTAAAATTAGTAGAAGATTTAACAGATTATATAAAAGATGAAAATCTAAAGCAGTTTTTAACGGATATATTAAAAGAACTTAAAGAAAATCCTTTTTACAAAAAACTTTTTCATGAGATAGAGTACCCTCTCTTCTATAGCATTATAAAAAGTTTTTTTGAAAAAGATGCAGAAAAAACAGATAAAAGCACAGAAGCAGTAGAGATTATAAAACCTATTTCAGCAGAGGCAAATAACTTTGAGTATATATTTTTTCTTGGACTTAACAGCGGAGTTTATCCTTCAAGTTTAAAAGAGATATCCTTAACGATTCCAGCTTTAGAAAATTTTGAATACCCATATCATATTCTTATGCAGGAGATACTTACTTTCTGTTCTATCTTAGATAAAGGAAAAAAACTTTATTTTTCTTTTTCAGAAAAAAATCTAGATGGGGAAAAAAATATAAAATCTTTACTTTTAGATGAGTTAGAAAGGGTCTTGGAAAATTATCATGAGACTTATCCTGAAAAGGTTTATCCTCAGGAAAAAGAACTATTTAGAGAATATCCTGAATTTTTATTAGAAAAAAAAGATTTCAAAAGACTTTACGAAGAATTTAAAAAGGAAAAAGATTTTAATGATTATAAGTTTGATTTTGTATCCATTGATTTTCCTATTTCAGCAACACAGTTTCAGGTTTATGTACAGTGTCCATATATCTATTTTGTAAAACATATTTTAGAAATTCCTGAAAAAGAAAAAGTTTATATAGACAGAATACCTCCAACTGAACTAGGAAAGCTAATTCACCAAGTTCTTTACGAATTTTATAAAGATTTAGATGATATATATGAAAAAGAAAAGATAAAAAAATCTATTGAAAAATTAGAAGAAGTATTTATGAAAGAAGTAGAAAAACTTTTTTCTGGTCTTTCACCTTCAGCATTGCCTTTTGAAAAGCATCAAATAAAGCTAACTATCAATAGAATAAAAGATTTTATAGACTTTGATATAAATAGGCTAAAAAAAGAAAACAAAAAAGTTCATAAAAAACTTTTAGAAAAAGAGATAAGAAACCAGTATTTTAAAGGAAGGGTAGATAGAGCTGATATAGATAAAGAAGGGAAAATATATATATACGACTATAAAACAAGTAAAAACCCCTATAATGAATTAGGTAAGGAGATATTATCAAAATATATTCAAATTTTAGTCTATGCTCAAATAATTGGAGAAAAAGTAGAAGAAGTTGGAATATTCGCTATTAACGACAACAGAAGGAGATTTTTATTTACCCTTTCTAAAGAAGAATATCTAATTTTTATTCCTTACATGGAAAAATATTTAAATCTTTTAAAAAATAAAAATTTTCCTCCAATAGAAAATGATAACTGCAAGTACTGCACTTTAGAAACATTCTGTCCAAAGTTAAAACAAGAGGAATAAACATGGCAAATATAAACTACATAGCCTCAGCAGGAACAGGAAAAACATACACATTAATAGAGGAAATAAAAAAGAAGACAGAAGAAGGAATATCTTTAAAAGAGATACTTGTTTTAACTTTTACCCAAAAGGCTGCTGAAGAAATAAAAGAAAGATTAAGAAATAGACTTTTCCAGGATATAGAAAAAAATCCTTCTTTATATAGAGAAATTCTCAATATAGAAAGAAGCAACATAGGCACATTTCACAGTATATTTCTAAAGATATTAAAAAAATATCCTGATATAACAGGAATAGATAATAGTGTAGATATACTGACATGGCAGTTAGAGCTGTTTTTTGAAAAAGTTTTTGAAGAGTGGATAGAAAAAGATTATTCAAAAAATGAAGGAGAATGGGAAAAATTAGTAGAAATTATTGATAGATACTCATTAAGAAAAACTTTTGAAGTTCTGTATTTAAATAGAATAAGGTTAGAAGAGGAAAAAGAAGATGAAAGTTTAGAAAAAAAGCTAAATGAAAAAAAAGAAAAACTTTTAATAATAATTGATGAATTTTATGAAAATTATAAAGAAATTTTAGATAAAGCAGAAAAAAAACATTTTAGAAATGATTTAAATGA
>JALWKR010000140.1 GCA_027081375.1 Persephonella sp. | reverse complement strand
ATAGCAAAAAAGAATAAGGTATGGCTAATAGCATATATCTATGAGAAAAATATTCCTTTTATAAAAGAAGGGAAAACAGTAGATATTCATCTTCCATCTTTTCCTGATATCAAATACAAAGGAAAAATTGATTATGTCTATCCTTCTATAGATTTAAAAACAAGAACACTGAAAGTGAGAATATCTGTAGAAAACAAAGATAATAAGCTACTTCCAGGAGCATACAGCAGGATAAAAATAAAAATTCCTCTAGGTGAAAGGGTTGTTCTTCCTGAAACAGCAGTTTTAGATACAGGAAAAAGAAAAGTTGTTTTCTGGGAAAAAGAAAAGGGAGTATTTGAGCCACTGTTTGTAAAAACAGGAATATACACAGATGGATTTTATGAGATAAAAGAAGGAGTTTACGAAGGTATGGTTGTAGCAAATTCAGCTTTATTCCTTCTAGATGCAGATGCTCAGCTTAAAGGAAAATACTCAAAAGAAAAACCAGTGATGATGCATCATCACCATTAAAGGAAAAAAAGATGATAGAGAAAATAATTGACTGGTCTATAAAAAATAAGATTATTGTTTTTGTTTTAACTTTTATACTAGTTGGAGCTTCACTCTGGGCTTTAAAGAAGACTCCTCTAGATGCTATTCCTGACCTTTCTCCACCTCAGGTTATTATCTATATAAAATGGCAGGGACAGTCTCCACAGGTAATAGAAGAGCAGATAACGTATCCAATTGTTTCTACATTACTTTCTGTTCCTAATATAGAAACTGTTAGAGGTATCTCCTCTTTTGAAACATCTTCTATATACGTGATTTTCAAAGAAGGAACAGATATATACTGGGCAAGAAGCAGAGTTTTAGAGTATCTAACCCAGATAAAAGACAAACTACCAAAATCAGCAAGCATCTCCCTTGGTCCTGATGCAACAGGGGTTGGCTGGATTTATGAGTATGCCTTATTTTCTGAAAAAAGAAATCTATGGCAGCTTAGAACCCTTCAAGACTGGTATCTAAAGTATGCCCTTTCCTCTGTTGATGGTGTTTCTGAAGTAGCTTCAATAGGTGGTTTTGTAAAAGGATATCAGATAACTGTTGATTACACAAAACTAAGAAGCTACAACCTTTCTATAAAAGACATTATTAAAACTGTTAGAGAAAACAATATAGACGTTGGAGGAAGGTTTATAGAGAAAAATGGATTTGAGTTTGTAATTCAAGGAAGAGGATATCTAAAAAGTATAGAAGAGATAAAAAATCTAACTATAAAAACAGACGTGAACGGTATTCCTGTAAAGATAAAAGATGTAGCAAGAGTTGAAATTGTTCCTATGTCAAGGAGAGGAGTTGCTGATCTTAACGGTTTAGGAGAGGTAGTTGGTGGTATTGTTGTTATGAGATATGGAGAAAATGCATATCAGGTTATACAGAAGGTAAAGGAAAAACTCTTACAGATAGCAAAATCTCTTCCTGAAGATATAAAGATAATAACTACATATGATAGGTCTCAGCTTATAGAAAAGGCGATAGATACTCTAAAGAGGGCTTTATTTGAAGAAAGCTTAATTGTAATTCTTGTAGTTTCTCTATTTTTACTCCACTTTAGAAGTTCACTGGTTATTATCTTAACTCTCCCAATAGCTGTTTTAAGTAGTTTCCTATTTATGAAGTTTTTTGGAATAACCTCAAATATCATGTCCCTTGGTGGTATTGCTATTGCTATTGGAGCCCTTGTAGATGGGGCTATTATAATGGTAGAAAATGCCCATAAATCCCTTCAGAAAAAAGATATAACAGAAGAAGAGAGAAAGAAAATCATAAAAGACAGTGTTAAAAAGGTAGGAAAACCTGTTTTTTTCTCACTGCTGATAATTGTTGTTTCTTTTTTACCTGTTTTTGCCCTTACAGGACAGGAAGGACTTCTTTTTAAACCACTAGCTTACACAAAAACATTTACAATGCTTTCTGCTTCTATACTGGCTATAACTTTTGTCCCTGTTTTAATGATTTTATTCATCAAAGGAAAGATTATCCCTGAAGAGAAAAATCCAATAAACTGGATTTTGATAAAACTGTATTCTCCCATTGTTAAGGTATCTTTAAAACTTAGATATCTTGTTTTACTGCTGACTATCCTTTCTATAATCAGCATTTATCCCCTTTACAAAAATCTTAGATGGGAATTTATGCCTATGATGAATGAGGAAACATTTATGTATATGCCAGTTACTCCTTCAGGTATTTCTATATCTCAGGCAAAAGAGCTAACTCAGATAACAGACAGGATAATAGCCTCTTTTCCAGAAGTTGATACAGTTTTTGGAAAAGCAGGAAAAGCAGATACAGCAACAGACCCAGCTCCACTATCTATGATAGAGACAATAATAACCTTCAAACCTAAAGATTACTGGCGAGAAGGAATGACATACCAAAAACTTATGGAGGAAATGGAAGAAAAGCTTCAGATACCAGGACTTACAAACAGCTGGACGTATCCTATCAGAGGAAGAATAGATATGCTTCTAACAGGAATAAGAACCCCTCTAGGTATAAAACTATTTGGAGATGATATAGAAAAGCTTCAAAAGATAGCTTCTCATATTGAGATGAAACTAAAATCTCTTCCTGAAACAGTTTCAGTTTTTGCTGACAGAATAGCAAAAGGATACTATCTAAACATAGATATAAACAAAGAAAAGCTTTCTAGATACAATCTCACAACAGAGGATATTCAAACAGTTATTCAGATGGCTATAGGAGGAATGCCACTATCTACATTCTACGAAGGATTAGAAAGGTATCCAATTCTTATAAGATTTCCTAGAGATTACAGAAACAATATTGAGGATATTAAAGACATTCCTGTTTTGACTCCTTTAGGTTATTACATTCCTTTAAAAGAAGTAGCAGATATATATTTCACTGAAGCTCCATCAGTTATAAAATCTGAAAAAGGAATGAAAGTTTTGTTTATCTATATAACTCCTTCCCAGAGTATAACTCCTGAGGAGTATATAAAAAAGGCAGAGAACGTTTTATCTGATATAAAACTCCCTGCAGGATACTTTATAGAGTGGGCTGGTCAAAGCCAGTATTTAGAGCATGCAAAAGAAAGATTAAAGTTTATTATTCCTCTTACTATTCTTCTTATTTTTCTTCTTGTCTTTATTACCTTCAAAAGTATAAAAAACACTCTTATTGTTATCCTTTCACTGCCTTTTGCTTTCATAGGGGGACTTCTCTATCTTCAGTATTTAAACTTTAACCTCAGTATTGCAGTTGTTGTTGGTTTTTTAGCACTGCTTGGTGTAGCTGTTGAAACAGCAATAGTTATGATTTTATATATAGAAAATGCCGTAGAAAGACTTAAACCTAAAAACAAAGAAGAATTTCTTAAAGCTATCTATGAAGGAGCTGTTTTAAGGGTAAGACCTAAAATAATGACTGTAGCAACAATACTAGGAGGACTTATTCCTTTAATGTATATATCAGGTGTTGGTTCAGAGGTTATGCAGAGGATTGCAGCTCCAATGATAGGTGGTATTATATCTTCAGCGGTGTTGACACTTATTTTGATACCTGCTATTTATGCTGTGTTTGCAAAAAAATATTTAAAGGAGTGAAAAATGTCAGTTCATATAAATGCAAAAGAAGAGATAAAAAAACTTTCAGAGGCTATAAAAGATGAGGTTATAAGCTGGAGAAGACATATTCATATGTATCCTGAACTTTCATCTCAGGAACAAAAGACAGCAAAGTTTGTTGCAGAGAAGTTAAGGGAGTTTGGGGTTGATGAGGTAATAGAGAACTACGGCGGAACAACAGCTGTTGTTGGGCTCATAAGAGGGAAACATGATATTACAGTTGCTTTAAGAGCTGATATGGATGCTCTTCCTATGCAGGAGAAAACAGGAAAACCATATGCTTCAAAAATACCTAACGTTATGCACTCCTGCGGTCATGATGCCCATACAGCTATCTTACTTGGAGCAGCAAAAGTTTTAGTATCTTTAAAGGATCATCTGCAAGGTAATGTAAAGCTTATCTTCCAGCCCTGCGAAGAAAGACATGATTGTGATGGAGCAAAAAAACTAGTTGAAGCAGGAGTCTTAGAAAATCCTAAAGTATCAGCTATATTTGGAATTCATATGTTTCCAGAGCTTCCTGCAGGAAAGGTAGGAACAAAAATTGGATATATGATGGCTTCTTCAGATATCTTTCATATAAAGATAAAAGGAAAAGGAGCCCATGCTTCCAGACCACATCTTGGAGTTGATCCTGTTTTAGTTGGAGCTCAGGTTATAAACTCACTGCACCATATAGTTAGTAGAAAGGTTGA
>JALWKR010000139.1 GCA_027081375.1 Persephonella sp. | reverse complement strand
TTTCTTTATCCCTTCTGGTATATCTAATATGGCTTCAGGATATATATCTATTGAATTTGGATTTAAAGGCCCTAACTCTTGTGTTGTTACTGCATGTGCCACAGGAACTCACTCTATAGGAGATGCTTTCAAGATTATTCAACGTGGCGATGCAGACATAATGATAGCAGGAGGAACAGAATCTGCTATCACACCTTTAGGAATAGCTGGTTTTGCAAATATGAAGGCTCTTTCAACCAGAAATGATGAACCACAGAAGGCATCAAGGCCTTTTGATGCAGAAAGAGATGGTTTTGTAATGGGAGAAGGAGCTGGAATTCTTGTATTGGAAGAGTTAGAACACGCAAAGAAAAGAGGAGCGAAGATATATGCTGAAGTTGTAGGATATGGAATGACAGGAGACGCATATCATATAACAGCTCCTTGTGAAGATGGAGATGGAGCTATCAGAGTTATGGAAATGGCTTTAAATGATGCCCGTATCAATCCAGATGAAGTTGACTATATTAATGCTCATGGAACATCAACTCCTTTAAATGATAAAGTTGAAACTTTAGCTATTAAAAAAGTATTTAAAGACCATGCTTATAAGTTAAAGGTAAGTTCTATAAAATCCATGATTGGTCACCTCTTGGGTGCTGCTGGAGCTGTAGAAGCAGTTGCAACTGTTAAAACAATAGAAACAGGAATTATTCCTCCTACTATAAACTACGAACATCCTGATCCTGAATGTGATTTAGACTATACTCCAAACAAAGCAGTGGAATATCCTGTAAAGGTAGCAATATCAAACTCTTTTGGTTTTGGTGGTACAAACGCATGTCTAGCATTTAAAGCTTATGAAGAGTGATATTCCTAAAGAGTTTTTAGAGAGAATAAAAAAGCTTGAAGATAAGATAGGATATATATTTAAAGATAAATCCCTTCCTCTTACTGCTTTAACACACCGTTCTTTTGTTGCTGAATATCCAAAAAAGCTAAAGGATTATGAGGTTTTCGAATTTTTAGGAGATGCAGTTTTATCCCTGATTGTCAGTGAAATCCTCATAAAAGCCTATCCCAATGCTAAAGAAGGAGAGCTTTCTCAGATAAGGTCTGCTGTTGTCAGTGAAACATATTTATCAAAACTTGCAAGAGAAATAGGTTTAAATGAGCTTGTTTTACTTAGCAAAGGGGAAATACAACAAAAAGGAATGGAAAGAGAGTCTTTGCTTTGTGATGTTTTCGAAGCAGTTTTTGGTGCTGTATATGTAGACTGTGGATATTATATAGATCCACCAAGGCAGATTTTTAACAGATTGTTTAAGGAAAGACTTTTAAAAGATATAGAAAAAGGAGATATACCAAGGGATTATAAATCTCTTCTTCAGATAATAACCCAAAAAGTTTTTGGAACAGTTCCTAAATATCGTTTTATATCTGCAAAAGGTCCTGAACATGAAAAAATTTTTACAATGGAATGTATAATCACAGAAGATTTAAAAACCACAGGAACAGGACGCTCAAAAAAGGAAGCAGAAACAAAAGCTGCCCAAAAAGCATATTTAAAACTAAAAGACACAACTCAAAAAGAAGAAAAGAAAGATTAATTTTATGCTAATTCTCATTAGTTTTTCTAAAAAAGAGCCTAATATAAATTATAATAAAAAGAATAGAAACTTTAGTTTAGAAAGCTAAGATTTTATTTACATTCTTCACTAAAGTGCTATATTATTAATATATACGAATATTCTAGAAAGGAGGAGAAAATGAGCAATCTTATATACGATGTTACAGATGATAACTTTGAAGAAGTTGTTGTAGAAAAATCCTATGAAAGGCCTGTAGTTATAGACTTCTGGGCACCTTGGTGCGGCCCTTGTAGAGTATTAAAGCCTTTACTTGAAAAACTTGCTAATGAGTATGGTTTTATTCTTGCAAAGATAAATACAGATGAAAATCCCCATATAGCTCAGGAGTTTGGAGTAAGTGGAATTCCTGATGTGAGAATATTTATAAATGGTAAAGAAGTTGATAGATTTGTTGGAGCACTTCCTGAACCAAAATTGAGAGAGGTTTTATCAAAATATATAAAATCTGAAGCAGATAAGCTTCTTGAAGAAGCAAAAATGGAGTATATGTCTGGAAAGCTTGCAACAGCTGAGAAGATATATGAAGAACTTCTAGAAAAATATCCTGAAAACAAAAAGATTGCTCTTGAGGCAGCAGAATTCTTTATCAAAGAGGGAAGACTTGATAAAGCTGAAGAACTTTTAAATAGCATAAAAGAATATCACAAGGAATATTTCACAAAAGCTCAGGCAGTAAAAGAGTTAATTACTTTCAAAAGATGGTGTGAGGAATTGAAACCTGAGAATGAACTTGATAAACTTTTGCAGGAAGGAGCCTGTTTAGCTCTACAGGGGAACTATAAAGATGCCCTTGAGAAGTTTTTAAAAGTTGTTCAGATGGATAAAACCTATAAAGATGAAGCTGGAAGAAAGGCGATGGTTGCAATATTTAACCTTCTTGGAGAAGGTAGCCCATTAACAAAAGAATACAGAAGAAAACTTGCTATGTGGCTTTACTAAAAGTGAGGTGATTTTATGAAAAGATTAGTTTTTTTCCTCTTCTTTTTTCTTTACTTTTTCTACGCAGATGCAGCAGAAGCTTTAAAGGAATTTCAAGATAAATATACAAGATGCGAGGCTATTGAAGGTTCTTTTACTCAAAAAACGTATATATCTGGAGACTCTTCTCCTCAGGTATTCAAAGGAAAAATAACAATTGTAAAACCAGATAAAATTAAAATTGAGTATACATCTCCTGTTTCTCAAATTATCTATGTAGAAGGCGAAAAAACAGTTATATACTCTCCAGAAGAAAAACAGGCTGTTATATCTAAGCTTGATAAAAGCTTTTTAGTTGGAAAGATATTTAAAAATTTAGCTGAAAACAAAAGTCTTTCTTCTGTATTTAAAGATATAAAAGAGAAAGAGGATAATGGTAAAAGGATAATTATTTTAAAATCTGATGACAAGCAAGTGAGAGATATATTTATTACGCTGAGCAAAGATAACAATTTATCAGAAATACAGATAGTTGATAATAGTAACAATAAGGTTAACATTACTTTCTCTAGTTTTAAATGTCTAGATAAGAAGATTGATATAACTTTGAAACTTCCTAAAAATGTTGAAATAATTAACTATTAAGGGTTTTAAAATGAGTTTTGGGAAAATTATTTTAATTGGGATAGGGTTATTTACAGTTTTTACTGTTTCATCTTTCTTTTTCCTATCTCCAAAATACAGCGTTTCTCTTGGAATTATTAATCTATCTGTTATTATATTTGCGTTTTTAACATGGCTTAATGATAAATTTTTCCATGAGCAGCCAAGCCAGAGGATTTTCTCAATTGAAGATAAGAACTTTATACACGATGTTATTACAAGACAGATGAATATGCATGGAGTAAATAAAATCATAGAAACAGATAAAAAGATAGAGTTTTTTAAAGGTAAACATAAGGTAGGAGAAGTTGTCTTTAGAACAGATGATAATGGAAACATTTTAAAAGTAGATGGGAAATATGTCATAGAAGTAAACGCTCCTGAGTATATACTTCATAATATAGATCATGAAACATGGAGTTTAATAGGTAAAAAATGAAGGTTGTACACACTGGTATAACAGATCCAGATAAGATAAAAAAAGTCTTAGAAGAAGAAGGTTACTTTAACATATTTAGCTGGTGTGATAGTCCTGGTTCTTTTTATGACTGGCACACACATCCTTATGAGGAAGTTAGATGGGTTTATGAAGGGGAAGTTGTAATGGGAACAGAAGACGGAGAAGTTATTTTAAAACCAGGAGATAGGTTAGATTTACCAGCAGGAACAAAACACTGGGCAAAATCAAAAAACGGTGTTTGTTACATCTGTGGAAGTAAATAATAAGGAGGAAAGAATGACACCTGAAGAGAAAAATAAACTTGATGAACTTGTAATGAGAGCCTTTACCCTTGCATATGAGCTTGGGACAAATCTAGACGATTTACATAGACAGTTTAGGGAACTTAGGTTTAACACAAAAGATAGGGATTTAGAAGCAGCTCTTATAAATGTGGAACATGCATTCTTTATGGTTGCTCAATCTATAAATATATTGAAGGAACAAACTAGAAATGCTTTAATACCAGCAAGAAAGGCTCAAACAAGAGAAGGAAAATAAATGGAGAGAACAATTCCCACTGTTTTTCTTCAAGGGTATGAACTGATAGATGAAGAAACTATAGATAAAATTCAAGAAATAGAAACTCCGCTAGTACTCGTTGAAAATATAGAAAACTTTAAAGAAAGTGCTT
>JALWKR010000138.1 GCA_027081375.1 Persephonella sp. | reverse complement strand
TCATTTATCCAGTTTTTCATAATTTCTGTAACAACTGAGGGATTATCTATTTTTTCTGCAAATTTTTTTATCATTCTCTCTCCCCCTTATAGTCTTAGTTCTTTTAATATCTCAAACTGTCTTGACATAACAAAGTCAGATATAACATTTTCAGTTTTTAAATCAGGTTCTAGCTCCACCCCTACCATAAAACCTTTTCCTGTATCTGATATATGTTTTATACTTCCTGTAGATTTAATATCATGGTTATCTAGCTTAAAACTAAGGTGTACTTTATCTCCCTCTTTTATAGAACCAAGTCTTCCTGTGTAAAATTTTAATCCCTTTGCTGATATATCTACAATTAGTCCCATAGTTTCTTCATTGTCTTTTTTTACAATAACTTTTGTAGGCTCAGATAACATAACCCTTACATGTTTTCTTTTCTCAGCAGGAATATCTGTTAGTCTTGGGTTTTCTAATGCCAAGATATTTCTCTTAAAGTCCACAGAAACAATCTTTGTTTTTACAGGTTTTTCAAGAAATGGAACTTTAAGATAAACTGCTCCTGTTAGCTTTGATATGTTTATATTTACTTTTGAAATATCTGCAATTATGAATTTGTCTGTAGTTTTTATTATCTTGAGTTTAAATATAATAGGAACTTCTTTGTAGTAGCTAAGAGCAGTAAAACTTTCTCCTTTATGTCTATTTAGAACATCAAGGATATACTCTTCCTCATATTTTTCTCTTTTTGTTCCTAAGCTTTCTGTTTCTTCCTTTTCCTGAATTTTTGCAAAATCTAAGTAAGCCTTTTCAATAATGGAAATATACTCATTTAAAAGGGTAGAGAGAAAATAAACATCTTTTACTGAAGGTTTTGTTTTAAGTAGGTATTCTGAGAAGGATTTTATAACAAATGTGAAAACTCCTTGAATTAAATCTCTAACATCTATTCCTTCTTTTGCAAGTAGATAAAATATGTTATAAATATCTTCTATATTTTCTTTAGTTGAAATAAATATTCTGTTAAAAAGTTTACTTTTTAAAGATTTTATTTTTTCTTTTATTTTTGGTTCTATAGAAAACTTTTCTAGTTCTTCATCAAAGAACTGGTTAAACTGTTCTTCAACTTTAACAAAAAAATCTTTTCTTCTTTGTAAGGAATTTTTTAGCTCTTTTATATTCATGGTTATCTTATTATCGTTATGTTTAGTTATTAATTTAAAAAGCTCCTTAGCTTTTGGGCTATATCTTTTTCTCTTGTTAGAGCTTCTCCAATTAAAAATGCATCCACTTGATATTTTTTCAGTTCTAAAAGCTCTTCTTTTGAAGAAAGACCACTCTCAGCAACAACTACTTCTGCTCCTAGTTCTTTCAGTTTTGGAGCAAGCTGTTTTGATAGGTTTATATCTACCTCAAAAGTTTCAAGATTTCTGTTGTTTATTCCTATAATTGTTGCCCCTGCGTATAAAGACTTTATTCCTTCATCATAGGAATGAATTTCCACTAAAGGCTCCATTCCAAACTCTCTTCCATACTCTATAAGCTCTCTCATCTCAATATCAGAAAGAATTCTCGCTATAAGTAGAAAACTGTCAGCTCCAAAGGCAAAAGCCTCTAAAATCTGTCTTTTGTCTATAATAAAGTCTTTTCTCAGGAGAGGCAGTTTAACTCCTGCCTTTCTTATTCCCTTAAGAAATAAAATATCCCCCTGAAAATATTTCTTGTCTGTTAAAACAGATATTGCTGCAGCACCATTTTTTTCATATATTTTTGCTATCTCCACAGGGTCAAAATCTTCTCTTATAACTCCTTTAGAAGGAGAGGCTTTTTTCACCTCTGCAATAATATTTATTCCTTCTCTTTTTAATGCTCCTTTGAAATCTCTTGCTTTATCTCTTTCTAAAATCTTTTTTTCTAAAAAATCTATATAATCTGGAGTGTAATCTAAAAGCTCTAATTTTTTTGTTTCAACTATCTTTTCAAGGATATTCATATGACCCTCTTTCGGTATTTGTAATGGTTAATAATATAGCAAAAACATCATTTGACAAAAATACATCCTGATATAATTTTGCTACTGTTAAAATAAATACTTGGAGGAATTAATAATTTTGGTAGAAACAAAAATGAAAAAGGATCTTTTTAAAGATAAATATCTTGAGCTTTTAGAGTATAACAAGTTTTTAGAAAAGCTTTCTAGATACACTCCAAATGAAAAAACAAAAGAGCTTATATACAAAACTAAACCAACATCAGAGATTGAAAGAATAAAGAAACTTAGAGAAGAAACAGATGAACTTCTTCAGATAGTTTTAAAAGAAGGGTATTTCCCTTTAAATGAGTATCCAGATGTTTCTGAAGCTTTAAATCTCTTAGCTATTGAAGAAAGTATTTTATCTCCAAGAGACCTTTTAGATATAGCGTCTATGCTTCTAATATCTAGGCAGATTAAAAACTTCTTAAAAGAAGAAGTTAAAGATAAAGAACATATAAACAATCTTTATAAAGAACTTTACTCTTCAAGGGAAACAGAGAAGATTATAACTGACAGTATTGACCAGTCAGGAATGGTTAAAGACAGTGCCAGCAGAGACCTTAGAGCTATAAGAGAAGGAATAAAAGACGTTGAAGGAAAGATAATAAGTATTCTTGAAGGTATAGTAAACAGTTTTAAATATAGCGATATTATTCAGGAAAAGATTGTAACAGTAAGAAAAGGTAGATATGTTATACCTGTTAAACAAAATTTTTCATCAAAGCTAAAGGGAATCATACACGATCGTTCCTCTTCAGGACAGACTATATATCTTGAACCTGTAAATGTTGTTGAGCTAAATAACAAACTTTCAGACTTAAAAATAAGAGAGCATATAGAGATAAGAAAAATCCTTAAGTTTCTTACAGACATCCTGAGAAAAAAGGTGCTTCAACTGAGAAAAACTTTTAATAACATTATTTATTTTGACTATCTGTATACTAAGGTAAAATTTGCAAAAGATTACAACTGTGCATTTCCTGAAATATCAGAAGAACTAAAACTTTTTGAAGCAAAACATCCTTTATTTTTACTTAGTAACAAAGAGTTTAAACCTCTTGATATAAAGCTTGATAAAGAAAAGAAAGGTCTTGTTATCACAGGACCAAACACAGGTGGTAAAACAATATTCTTAAAAACAGCAGGACTTTTAGCTTTACTTCATCAATCAGGTATTCCAATTCCTGTCTCTGAAGAGAGTAAGATACCTGTTTTTGATGGTGTGTTTGTTGATATTGGAGATATGCAGAGTATAGAACAGAATCTGTCAACTTATTCAGCACATATAGAGAATATAAAGCAGATTTTATCCTTAGTTTCAAAAGACAGTCTTGTTCTCCTTGATGAGTTAATTCCTGGAACAGACCCAGACGAAGGTGCAGCAATAGGAATAGGGATACTAAAAAAACTAAAGGAGAAAAATACTTATGTTATAGCAACAACCCACTTTAGACAGATAAAGATGTTTGCTTTATCTGATGACTACTTTGAGGTTGCATCTGTAGGTTTTGATAAAAATACCCTTTCTCCAACATACACAGTTCACTACCACTCTGTAGGACAAAGTATGGCTTTCTACATAGCTGAAAAGCTAGGATTTGATACATCTATCTTAGAAGACGCAAAACAGTATCTAAGTAAAGAGTCTATTGATCTAAATAAAGCTATTGAAGCATTAGAAGAGTATAAAACCAAGTATGAAAAAGAACATGCACAGCTAGTTGAGATTAAAAAAGCTTTATCTCAGGAAAAAGAGAAGTATGAAGCTCTTGCTAAAGAGTTAGAGGAGTACAAAAAACAAAAATGGAAAGAGGCAGTAAAGGAAGTAGAAGATTTTATCTCTAAAGTTAGAAAAGAAGGATATGAGATATTAAATGAAGTAAAAGAAGAAAAATCAGGTAAAAAACTAGAAAGGTTCCTGCAGAAAAAAAGACAGGAAGTTGAACATTTTGACTTTGAAGAGGAAGAAACCGAAGAGTTTAACATTGGAGATATTGTAAGACTAAAAGGAAAACATACAAAAGGAGAGATTATCTCTATAAGAGAAAACAAGGCTAATGTTAACTTTAACGGAATAAAGATGTGGGTTAGACTCTCTGACCTTGAAAAAGTAGATGAAAAAGCTCCAAAGAAAAAAGAGATAAAGTTCAACATTAAGAAAACAAGAACTACAAATCTAAAGCCAGAGATAAACCTTATAGGCCTTACAAGAGAAGAAGCAATTAGGAAACTTTCAGACTTTTTAGATAAGGCAATGTTAGAAGGCTTTTCAACAGTTAGAATAATCCACGGTTACGGCTCAGGTATCTTAAGAAAAGCTGTTAGAGAGTATCTAGAAA
>JALWKR010000137.1 GCA_027081375.1 Persephonella sp. | reverse complement strand
GTATGCAGGAATTATTCTAAATATCCAAAAGGATAAATTATTTATAACTAATGTTATTTTGGTAGCTCCTGCTCCTCTTAAAGCTCCATTTAAAATAAAATCAACAGCTAAGGGAACTTGAGATATCCCAACAATCTTAAGATATAATGCTGCTTCTTCTACAGTTTCTATATTGTTGCTAAACAATGATGATATTTCTTTAGAAAATACAACTAAAAGAATTCCTATACTTCCCATAAATATTGAGCCAATTTTTATTGTTTCTATAACACTTCTTTCTGCATAATCCACTTTATTTGCTCCTAAATACTGCCCCATAAGAACCATTGCAGCTGTTGCAAAACCAAAACCTGGCATAAAGGCAAGACCTTCTATTCTAAGGCCAATCTGATAACCTGCAAGGGTTACTGTTCCAAATAAAGCTATTATTTTCACAAAAATTAAAAAAGAAGAAAAAGAGAATATTTTTTCTATTGATGCAGGAAAACCTACGTTAAAAACTCTTTTAAAAAGAGAAAAGGAAAAAGATGGATAAATTTTAAAGTAACCTTTTCCTTTTATAAAAAGAAAAAGATATATAAAGACTTCTATAACATATGAAATTGTAGTTGCTATAGCTGCTCCTTCTACTTCTAATCTTGGAAATCCACAATTGCCAAATATTAAACAGTAATTTAGTACTGTATTTAAACTATTGGTAAAAATAGCTATATATAAAGGTGTCCTAGTGTCTCCAAAAGCATTTAATCCACTAAACAAAACACTACCAATAAACAAGAAAGGTATAGAAAAGGAAAGAAAGTATATATAGCTTTCTCCTAAATTAGAAACTGTACTGGTAGTTCCCATAAATGAAAAATAAATACTGCTGTATCTGTTCAAAAATATAAAGAATGGGATAGATATGAAAAAGGAAATTATAGCTGTAGTAAATATAGCTCTATTAGCATCTTTTATATCTTTTGCTCCATATAACCTTGAAACTAAAGCTCCTGTTCCTGTGTGAAATAAGGATAAAAAGGCATATATAAGTATTATAAGTTGACCACTTAACCCTACAGCTGCAACTGCTTCTGAAGATATACGGCCAATCATTAATGTATCTATTAGAAGCTGGACAGTATCTAAAAGGTTATTTAAAGCTGCAGGAATTGCTAGTTTAAGAATTTGCTTTCTTAGATTATGCATTCTTTTTTTGCTACAAGAGAAGATATAAATCCTTTTTCTCCATTTGGTTTTGTTATTATTTTTTCTTCGTAATAGACTATATAAAAATCAGAAAAAGATCTTAGAAGTTCATTTTTTCTTAGTAAATAGTTTTTATTTTTAGGTTGATCAAGTTTTTTATTTTTATCTAATGTAAATGTTTCAAATATTAAAACCCCACCGTTTATTAAAGCTTCTTTTATCTGAGAGAAAAGGTTTCTGTTGAGATAATTAATATTTAATATTAAGGAATATTTATTTTCAGGTAACTGGTAGAAATCTAAATCTGCTAAAATTGGGTTTATATTTGGAATATTTTTCAACTGGTTTATAGCAACATCTGATATATCTACTGCATCTACTTCAAAACCTATTTTTGCTAAATATTTAGCATTTCTACCTAAACCACATGCTATATCTAAAGCTTTTCCTTTAGGGGCTATAGAGGCAAATTTTTTTACTATGTCAGAGGGTTCTTTTAAAAGATATTCTTCCTCTTTATATTTTTTATTCCACTTTTCTCTATCCTGTTCCATTTTATATAAGAAACTCCTTTATAGCTTTTTCATATTCATTTCTAAGGTGGAGCAACACCTCTATTATTTCCCTTACAGCTCCTTCTCCCCCTTTTTTTTCAGTTATATAAACAGATACATTTTTTAGTATATCTGGGGAGGAAGGAACACATACAGGAAAACCAACTCTTTTTAAAACAGGAAGATCAACTAAATCATCTCCAATGTAGAGAATATTTTCATATTTTATATTTTCTTGCTTTACTATTTTGTTAAGTACGTGAAGTTTATCTTTTGCTTCCTGAAAGATAAAATCTATATTTAGTTCTTTCCCTCTTTTCTCTACTATATAACTTTTTCTGCTGGTTATTATCGCAGTTTTAATGCCTGTATTTTTCAGTAATCTAAATCCTAATCCATCGTGGACGTGGAACGATTTAATCTCTTCTCCTGAACTTGAGTATATTATTTTTCCATCTGTTAAAACCCCATCTACATCTGTAATAAAAATCTTTATTTTTTGAGCTTTTTCTCTCAACGAACTCATTTGACTATATCCTTGGAAGATGTTTTAATAAAAAGGTGGTGCCTGTGAAGCACCACATAAGGCTAATAGGCTCGGTAAATACTTCTAGGAGGGTAGCAGAAGTATTATATTATAATATCCGAATATTTTCAAAAATGTATAAGGAAAATCATAATTGTGCCGAATTATATCTCTATAATGTTTCAGTATGGTCGAAAATAATTAATAAATCTTAAAACTAAGGAGGTTTAACTATGAAAAGGATTTTAAAAGCTGCAGCAGTTTTAGGAGTTTCTGCAGTTGTACTTACTGGTTGTGCTACTAAGGAATATGTAGATAACCAAATTGCTCCTATTCAGGAAAAAGTAAACTCTCTTGAGCAAAAAATTAACTCATTAAAAAGCTCTGTTAATGCAAACTCCCAAAAATTACAGGAAATTGAAAGAGAGCACGCCGACATTAAAGCTCAGCTTAAGCAGATTGAAGACACAGCTAATGCTGCATATACTAAAGCAGCAAACAATGAGCAAGCTATTGAAGATTTAAATGCTGCTATCCAAAGGCAAAGTTCCAATGTTGAAAGGGTTTTAGGAAAGCACTACGCTAAGTAATTATTCTAAAGGGGTTGCGTACCCCTTTCTCTCTTCTTTTGTATAAAAAAGAATATCCTTATCTATCTTTCTGTTTTTATTTTTATTCAGTATCTCTTTTACATCTTTATCATCTAAATAAAAAACTTCAATAAACACTTTTTTATCAAAATAAATCTTATAGTCTTTTTCTGTTATATGGACAGGAGTTCCTACTTTAACAATTTCAAATAATTTTTCAACGTCTTTATTGTACATACGTATACATCCGTGGCTAACTTTCATTCCAATTCCAAATTTTTTACTTGTTCCATGCATTAAAAAAGATGTGTAACCTAATCTCATAGCTCGTGTTCCTAAGGGATTATCTGGTCCTGGAGGAACTACTTCAGGGAGTTCTGGATTTTCCTCCCGTATACTTTTAGGAACTCTCCATTCAGGATTTTTTCTCTTTTCAGTTATTTTAAAATCTCCTATAGGAGATTTATTCTCATCAGTACCAATACCAACAGGTATTGTTATAACATAAGGTTTGTTAGCTATTAATACTGGATAGTACAATCTTTTTTCACTTAAGTTTATATATATCTCTCCAAATTTGTACTCTTCAACAGGGATAAGTCTTTTTCTTGGAATAAAAACAGCTTCTCCCTTTTTTATATCGTTGGGATTTAAATATTTATTTGCCAATCTCATTTCATCATATCCCATATCTACTTTTTTTGCTATCTCAATAAGGGTCTGGTTTTTTTCTGAAATATAGACTTCATTTTTTCCAAATAGATTTCCTTCTGAAATCTTAAAAATATTCACATTTGGGATAAACATCTCATAATCAGGATCTAAGATAAAAAAGTATTCATGGTCAAGTAAATCTTTGAATTTGTTTTTAAGTTTTTGAGCTTTTAAAAACTGTTTTTTTCTGATAAATAGGTTATTTGCTGAGATAAATATTCTTAGCTTTGCATCTCTAGATAGGGGTTTGTCTTCTATCTCTTTAATTAACTCTTCCATATGTTTGATATATGGAAGATATTTATTTTTTATTAGCTCTCTTATTCCAAGTCTATAGTAAGAGATTGCTAGAGTTTCATATATAATTTCTGTTTTTAGTGAAAATTCTTTATTTAACTTTAAATACTCTTTGCCAGACTTTACGGCGGTTTTATAATCCTTATTTACAAGAGCATGAATAGCTTTTTTAAATATATATTGACTTTCTTCTCTATTAATTTCCTGTTGAGCTTCTTTTAGTAAATCTGATATATCGTATGCATAAGTTTTAAAAAAAATCAGTAATGCTGCTAAAATGTAAAACATCTTAAAAAACCTTATCATAGAGATTATTAAAATTTTATGAAAAAAATTATTTTAGCTTTAGGGTCAAATATCGGCGATAGGAAAAAAAACTTAAAAAAAGCGCTAAATATTTTAGAAAAAAATATTAGTATCTGCAAAATTTCTCGCATATATGTATCAAAAGCAGTTGGATACACTAATCAGCCTGATTTTTATAACATGGTAATCAGTGGAAATACAAAGTTAGATCCTTTTGAGC
>JALWKR010000136.1 GCA_027081375.1 Persephonella sp. | reverse complement strand
CCAGATTTATATTGTCTGGCCAGTCAATTCTTAGAGGAAATCTTATTGAACCTGACCTTGCTCCACCTCTACCGTCAAAAATCCTGTAACTTCCTGCACTATGCCAAGCCAGTCTTATAAAAAGAGGTCCATAATGTCCAAAATCTGCAGGCCACCATTCCTGAGATGTGGTCATCAGTTTTTCTAAATCTTTCTTTAGCTGGAAATAATCAATCTGCTGAAACTCCTTTACATAGTTAAAATCTTCTCCGTAAGGATTTGAACTTGAACAGTTCTGTCTTAAAGGCTTTAGATTTAATCTTTGTGGAAACCAATCTGTAATCCATCTTTTCTTATTCATTTTGCTACCCTCCTAGTGAAAATAGTCTTATAAATAACAGTAATGATTACTATTAAGTAAGTCAATAGAAACAGAATTGAAAAAATTAAACCTCCATTTTGTAAAATAGTTATAGATTGAAGGGATAAAGACAAAAAAGGATAACAGTATGAAACCTTCTTTACTGAATATAAAACATGAGATAAATAACATACTATTCAAAATTGATACATCATCTCAGATAATAGAAGAAGGGGACTTAAAAGAAGAAGAATTAGAGCATATTTCACAAATTTTAAAGAAAAATACAGAAGTTTTAGAACATATTTTTAACAGCTTATTTGCTATTGAGTTATTAGAAACTAAAGACATAAAAAAGGAAAAATTTGATTTAAAACCAATTTTAAAGTCCTATCTAAGAGTAGATATTCCAAAAACTTATGTAGAGTTTAACCAGGATCTGATAAATATAGCTTTAAAAAATTTAAAAATGATAAATACCCCTGTATACCCTTCAAAAAAGCATAATAGACTTATATTGTATGTTAAAAAACCAGAAGATAAGATAAATATATTTTTGTTTGAGGTAGCAATATACATTTTAGAAAAAGCAGGGATAAAAACAGGAAGATATGAAGAAAAAAATATTAATAGTTGATGATGATAAGGACATTCTAACCCTTCTTTCTATAAAACTTAAAAATGAAGACTTTAATATAAGAACAAAATCTTCTCCTCTAGAAGCTATAGAGGAACTGTCTTATCAAAAAGTTGATCTGATAATAGTAGACCAACTAATGCCTGAACTAACAGGAATAGAATTTATTGAAATTGTTAAAGAAAAATTTGAAGATATTCCAATTATAGTTATGACAGCCCACGGTATAGTTGAAGATGCTGTAAAAGCTATAAAAGCAGGAGCTTTTTACTATATAACAAAACCTGTTAATTATGAGGAACTTAAAACCCTTATTCAACAAGCTTTGGAAATTTCTTCTTTGAAAAAAGAAGTTAAACAGCTAAAAGAAATTCTAGAACCAAGCATTATAGCTGAAAGTAATGCATTAAGGGAAATTCTTAAAACAGTTGAAAAAATAGCTCCATTTGACACTACAGTTTTGATAACAGGAGAAAGTGGAACAGGTAAGGAGGTTCTGGCGAGACTTATTCATAAAAAAAGTAAAAGGTCAAAAAAGCCTTTTATAACTGTTAACTGTGGTGCTATTCCTGAAGATCTTTTAGAAAGTGAGCTATTTGGGTATAAAAAGGGAGCTTTTACAGGAGCAAATGCAGATAAAAAAGGACTTATAGAAGAGGCTAACGGAGGAACGTTATTTTTAGATGAGATAGGAGAGCTTCCTCTAAATCTTCAGGTAAAGCTATTAAGGGTTCTTCAGGAAGGAGAGATAAAACCATTAGGAGCTTCTAAACCTAAAAAAGTAGATGTTAGATTTATAGCAGCAACAAACAGAAACCTAGAAAAACTTGTAAAGGAAGGCAGATTTAGAGAAGATTTATACTATAGATTAAATGTTATCAATATAGAAATTCCTCCTTTGAGAAAGAGAAAAGAAGACATACTCCCTTTAGCAAAATTTTTTATAAAAAAAGTAGCTGCTAAATATAACATTCCACCAAAAACATTATCTAAAAAAGCAGAAAAACAGCTTCTTGAGTACAACTGGCCAGGGAATGTAAGAGAACTTGAAAACACAATAGAGAGAATAATGCTTACAAAAAACAGTTCAACTATACTATCAATTTTTCCTTCAAAAAAAGAAAAAAGGACTACTAAACCTTTTCACGAAGCTAAAAAAGAGTTTGAAAAGGAGTATATAGAAACTCTTTTAGAACAAACAAAAGGAAACATCTCACAGGCTTCAAAGTTATCAGGTTTAACAAGAGCACAGATATACAGACTAATGAAAAGATATAATATTCAAAAATAGAAAAAGGTTTAAAATTTTTGGAGCTTTTTATGAAAAAACTTTATCTTCTTTTTCTGTGGCATATGCACCAGCCAGAGTATAAAAATCCCCTTACTAATACATATGAAATGCCGTGGACATTTCTTCACTGTATAAAAGACTATTACGAAATGCTATGGCATGTAAGCAGATTTGAAAATATAAAAGCAACATTTAATCTTGTACCTTCTTTAATAAAACAGATACTAGATTACACTGATGAAAATGTGAAAGATAAATTTTTACTCAGTTTAAAGAAAAGACCTGAGGATTTAACAGTAAATGAAAAAAGATATCTTGTACCTTTTTTATTCAACTCAAATCCAAAAACAATGATAAAGCCCTTTCCAAGATACTATCAGCTATTTTTAAAAAAAGAACAGTTTTCAGGAAATATAGAAAATCTATTTTCAAACCAAGAAATTCTCGATCTTGAGGTTTTATTTTTACTTTCTTGGACAGGAATTTCTTTAAGAGAAAAATCTAACCTGATAAAGTCTCTTATAGAAAAGTCTTCAGATTTTACTCATGAAGATAAAGAAAAACTTTTAAAAGAGCTATTTTCTTTTATAAAAGAAATAATACCCTTTTATAAAAAGCTAAAAGAAAGTAAAAAAATAGAAATAAGCACAACTCCTTTTTACCATCCTATACTCCCTCTTTTAATAGATATTAATACAGCTAAAGAAGCTACTCCTGAGATTAATCTTCCTAAAGTAAAGGTTTCTTTTAAAGATCATGCAGAAATTCATGTAGATAAAGCCATATCTTTTTTCAAAGAAATTTTTGGAGAAAAACCTGAAGGTTTTTGGCCTGCAGAAGGGAGTATAAGCAACGATGCAATTTCTCTATTTTCCAAAAAAGATATTATCTGGGCTGCTTCAGATGAAGATGTATTGTTTAACTCCTTAGGAGAAAGAGAAAAAAGGTATATTTACAAGATGTACAGATATAAGGATACTTTTTTATTTTTCAGGGATAAAACATTAAGTGATCTTATAGGTTTTACATACAGCAATTGGGATCCAAAAGCAGCTGCTAATGATTTTATAAATAGACTAAAAGCTATATATAATGACTTTTCTTTTCCTCCAGTGGTTTCTGTTATTCTTGATGGAGAAAATGCATGGGAGTTTTATGAGAAAAATGGATTTGAATTTTTCAATAACCTTTATTCTGCTATTGAGGAAGAAGAGTGGATAGAAACATTAACTTTTTCAGAAATTTTAGAAAAAAATATATCTCCTATAAAGCTAGAAAAAATTACAGCTGGAAGCTGGATAGGGGGAAACTTTTACACATGGGTGGGACATCCTGAAAAAAATAAGGGATGGGAGCTTTTATCAAAAACTAAAGATGTATTTGATAAATCTCTAAAAGATAAAAAAGATCAGGCTTTAGATTATATGCTTATAGCTGAAGGTAGTGATTGGTTCTGGTGGTATGGAGATGACCACTACACCCCTTATGCTGATAAGTTTGATATGCTTTTTAGAGGAAACTTACAGAAAGTTTATCAGATACTCAATGTAGAACCACCTCCTGAAATTTTTATACCTATAAAGCAAAAGTTCTCCTCTCCCTATATCCAAACTCCAAACTATTATGTATTTCCTATAATAGATGGGGAGATTAGCAACTATTTTGAATGGCTAAATGGAGGTATTATTAATCTTACTTTTGATGCTTCAGCTATGGATACCTCTCAAGTTCATTTTAAAAAACTTTACTATGGTTATGATGATGAAAACCTGTATCTTGGTATAGAAGGAAGTATAAAAGAACTTTTAGACAGGGATTATTTTCTTTCTATAGATTTTTTAGGAAAAGAAGAGCATAAAATTTTTCTTTACTTAGGGAATAAAAAACAGGTAAAGAACAAATGTGATGAAGTAGAGTATTTATGTAAACATATATGTGAGGTAAAAATTCCTTTTAAATGTTTACCCTTTAATAACTCAAGGAAAATAGAAGTTTCCTTTGGAATATATAAAAACAGTAAGCAGATAGAAAGAATACCTTTCTATAACTATATAACCCTTGATTTATCAAAGAGGTTTGATGACGAGTGGTTTGTTTAAAGAATGGCGGAGAGGGAGGGATTCGAACC
>JALWKR010000135.1 GCA_027081375.1 Persephonella sp. | reverse complement strand
AAAGATTTTTATCTATCTGCTCTCTTCTAAAGACTTGAGTTGTATGCATAGCTTCTATTAGATATGAAACATGTTCTAAAGAACCAAATTTGCTAAGATTAACGTTTTCTAAAAGTTTTAAAGTAAATGCAATTAAAATTCCTCCTGGAGAAGGAGGAGAGTTTGTATATATATCAAAATCCCTAAATTTGAAATAAACAGGGTCTTTTTCATTTACCTTATATTTCTGAAGATCTTCTTTTCTTAAAAGTCCTTTATTCTTTTTACAAAATTCTTCAATTTTGTCAGCGATTTCCCCTTCATAAAAAAACCAAATGCCCTCTTTAGATAGTTTTATTAAGAAATTTGCATAATCTTCATTTTTAAAGAGAGTTTTCTCATCTATAAGTTTTCCATTTGGAGCATATATTTTTTTTGCCTCTTCTGTAGCAGTAAATATAGGCTCTAAAAGTTTTACAAAAGAAGCCTGCATTTTTGATAGATATATTCCTTCTTTTGCATATCTAACAGCAGGTTTTATAACCTCTTCTAAAGGAAGTTTTCCTCTTTCTGAATGAACTCTTAAAAGTCCTGCAACCATACCAGGAACAGCAACAGAACCACAACCTATATGAAATTCTTGAACAGTTGAGCCAAAATCCACATAAACAGGATAAAAGTTTGGCTCTTTTTCTCTTTTTGGAGGAACATCAACAAAAAAGTCGTATATAGTAGGAATCATTCCCTTTTGAATAGCAAGGAGAAATCCACCACCACCTAAACTTGTTAAAGCTGGTTCTGCCAAAGGTGCTGCAAAAGCAGCTGCTACTGCAGCATCAAAGGCATTTCCCCCATTTTCTAAAATCTCAGATCCAGCTTTTGCTGTTAGTTTATCTCCTGCTGCTATTATTCCCTTCATTAAAACTCCTTTTAAACAAAGTGAAAATATTTTAACAGATTAAAAATCTACATTGATATTATCAAATTTTTAACTATATTTAACAGAAAAATACAAGGAGGGTATAAAAATGTTAGCTGTTAGAGAGCCTGCTGTTAGTAATATGTTCTATCCTGGAGATCCAGAAGAACTAAAGGAGATGTTAACATATTTTTTAGAAAATGCTCCCCTTTATCCTTATAAACCTGAAGCAGTAGCTTCTCCTCATGCAGGTTATATATATTCAGGACCTACTGCTGCTGTTAGCTACAAGCAGTTTTTAAATCTTGATCCTGATAAACATTATGACATTTTGCTTATTGGTCCTTCTCATTATGTTCCATTTGCAGGACTTTCTTTAGGTTACTATGATTTTTGGGAAACTCCTTTAGGTGAAGTTCCTGTAAATAAAGAGAGAATAGAAGAGTTTGTATCTCTGTATAAAGACAAACTGCCAATAACTTTAAACACTGTTCCTCACCAAAAAGAACATTCTTTAGAAGTTCAGGTTCCATTTCTTCAAATGGTTTTAAAGGATTTTTCAATTATTCCTATTGTTTATGGTCAGATAGATTTTCGTATTGTAGAAGAAGCAATAAACTTCTTTAAAGACGATAGAGAAGACACTATTGTGGTAATTAGTACAGATCTCAGCCATTATTATCCTGATGATGTAGCAAGGCAGTTAGATGCAAACTGTCATCTTGCTGTTGAAAGGCTAGATTTATCTTACTTAGATAGATGTGAAGCGTGTGGAAAAATAGGTCTTGCAGCTATTATAGACTATGCAAGAAAAAAAGGCTGGAAATCAAAGGTTTTAGACTATAAAACCTCTGGAGATACTGCAGGAGACAGGTCTGCAGTTGTAGGATATGCAAGTTATATATTCTATAAGTAAGGAGAGGAGAAGATGATTGAGGAAAAAGATGTTATTACCTCTTTAGACCAGATTTCAGAAGAAGAAGGAAAAGCTCTTGTATATTTAGCAAGAAAAGCTATTGAAGAGTATTTAAGAGATGGAATTATTATAGATTTAAAAGATGTTCCTTATGAAAACTGGAAGAAAAAAGGAGCATCTTTTGTAACACTAGAAAACAGATATACAGGTCAGCTTAGAGGCTGTATAGGTTCTATACTGCCTGTCCAGCCTTTATATAAAGATGTTATAAGAAATGCAATAGCTGCAGCTACGCAGGATCCAAGATTTCCTCCTGTTACATATGAGGAACTTCCAGATATAAGAGTTAAAGTTTCAGTTTTATCTTTTCCTGAACCTTTGCCGTACAAAGACCCTCAGGATTTATTAAATAAGATAGAGCCTTTTAAAGATGGTCTTATCTTAAAGTACGGTAATAATCAGGGAACATTTTTACCTGATGTTTGGGAAGAACTTCCAGATAAAGTCCAATTTATGTCCCATCTTTGTTTAAAAGCTGGTTTACCTCAGGACTGTTGGTTAACGTTGCCTGTAGAAATATATAGATACAGAACAAAAGTTTTTTCAGAGTGAAGGTGGCTAGGCCACCTCTTTTTTTGCTCTTATAGCCACAAAAGCACCTTTTCCATATCCTTCCTTTATAGGTTCAACATTTTTAACATCAGAAAGAAGATGAAATATAGTCTGATATATCTTATCTACTTTAAAACCTGTTTTTTGTAAAAGGTTTATAACCTCTTCAGTTGAGTAAAAAGTTGCTTCTCTATAAAAAGGATTTTCCCATTTATGCTCTAAATAAAATTTTCCAAGTTCTGTGTTTTTATCAATAAAGCCAATTACAATATAACCTCTATCTTTCAATATCCTGTGAGCTTCTTTAAAGGATTTTTTAATATCATCAACAAAGCATATAGTTGTAACAAAAAGACATATATCAAAAGACCTATCTTTTACAGGTAAATATTCAGCGACACCTCTAATAATATAAATACCTCTTTTTTTTGCTATCTTACCCATAGGTAAAGAAGGTTCTACTCCAACCTTTATTCCTAAAGGCTGAGAGAACCTTCCTGTTCCTGCACCAATTTCTATTCTTTTTCCTTCTGGGAAAATCTTTTTTAAAACATTTAACTCTGAAAGATAGGCAAACTTATGTTTCTCAAACCATTTTTCATACCTTTCTGTTAGAGTATCAAAAGGCTCAGTCTTTGGCATTTTACCCCATTCCTTCCTCTACAGAAACATCCTTAAGCCAGTTTTTATTTTCTAAATACCAATTAACAGTTCTTCTAAGACCTTCATCAATATCAATTTCAGGCTTCCATTCTAAAAGTTCTCCTGCTTTTTCAATATCTGCCCATGTTTCTTTCATATCTGCTTTATGGAAAGGAAGATACTCTATATTAGCTTTTTTACCTAAAAGATTTTCTATTTTTTCAATAATTGATTTTAAGGAAATTGGATTTTTACCACCCCCTAGGTTGATAATTTCATATCCTAATGGCTTTAATGCTTTTATTGTCCCTTTAGCAATATCATCAACATACGTAAAATCCCTTGCCTGAGAACCATCTCCAAAGAGTTTTATAGGAGTCCCTTCATCAATCCATTTTATAAATCTAAATATGCTCATATCAGGTCTTCCTGCAGGGCCATAGACAGTAAAATAACGAACTACAGAAATATCCATATCATATAAGTGATGATAAGAATAAGCCATTACCTCGGCAGCTTTTTTAGAAGCTGCGTATGGAGATATAGGAGTATTAACTGGAAGGGTCTCTTTAAAAGGCATTGGTTGTCCTGCATAAAGGGAAGAAGTTGAAGCTAAAACCATTTTTTTGATGCCCTTGTCTTTCATAACTTCTAAAAGATTTAGTGTTCCGTGAGCGTTTGTTGTGAGATACACATGAGGATTTTCCATTGAGTATCTTACACCAGCTCTAGCTGCAAGGTTAATAACAGCATCAATATCAAAGTTATCAAATAAAACTTTTAAAGCCCCTAAATTTTCAATATCAACATCAAAAAACTTGAAGTTTTCGTACTTCTCAAGCTGTGATTTTCTCCACTCTTTCAGCTTCACATCATAATATCTGTTCATGTTATCAATTCCAATAACATTAAAGCCTTCTTCAAGTAAAAGCTCTGATGTTTTCCAACCAATAAATCCAGCCGCTCCAGTGACAAATATTGTTTTCATAAAAATCCCCCAAAAATGTTTTTTAAAAGAAAATTTTAACAGAAACAGAAGAAATAAAAATCTATTTTCATTTTTTTAAGAAACTGTTATATTAATTTCATGGCTATGTGGAAAGAGAATAAGGTTATCCCATAAACCATTTATTTCGGGGAAACAGATTAATTAATAATAGTTATTATTAAGTTTTGCATTTTGAATAGAAAATATATTTCTGCGTAAGTTGGCTTTTTACAGGTGTTAGCGAGAATATAACAGATTTTATCTGAACTATATGGGATAGAAACTCTTTTGTATCCAAATCTATAACAAAGGAAGATAAACCTTGTTTTATCTTAAATATTTTAACCAGTTGCTTTTATTTT
>JALWKR010000134.1 GCA_027081375.1 Persephonella sp. | reverse complement strand
AGAAAAAAGCATTTTCAAAGAAGCTAAAGAAAAGGGAGTATTAATTTGAGTATAATTCAGGAAAATATTCAGATTTCAAAACTTCATTTGGATAGGTTAAAAAAGGCGTCTCAAGAAGTGAACTACGCACCGACTAAAGTGCTATGCCTTACGGCATGCTCAAATCATAGATTTGTCAGTGGCTTCTCAGGGAGGCTGTTCGCCTTCGGCTCACCTTATCCCTGACAGGTGTTGCTCCCTTCGGTCGCCTAAATCAATAGATTTATCACCACACCTTGCTACCCCTATCTGTCCATATACTCGGGCAGACTTGGGGCTACTTTTTAATTTACTAAATACCCTTATTCTGATTGTTTGTTTTAATCCTGTAATACAATCGTAAAATCTCTTTTTAAACTTCTTTAGTATATTTCTCGCTCCGTTTACATCTGCATTTACTAATCCTAATATGCTTTTAAATAGTCCTCTGTATTTCCTTGCTTCAGGTGTGTAATTTTCTTTACTAACAGCTAGATTTTTTAAGCTGTCCACACCTGACAATTCTTTGAATTGAGCGAACGAATGTGAGCAAGTATAGCTCTCATCTACTAAGACTACTTTTATTCCATATTCACTTGCCTTGTATTCTACCTGCTTTGACACTCTACCGTGTGGTAGTAGGCTTAACATCTGGTCTATTATGCTTGATAGTTTGCTTTCTTTGTTTTTGCTCTCTTGGAGTTTTCCTATTACTATAGCCCCTATATTGTATCTTTTTCGCAAGCTCTACTATTAGATTTGAAACCTTATGGCTAAAGTCTCGTATCAGGTTATTTATCCTTCTTTGTATTCTGTGGAGTATCTTAATCTACTATACTTATTGGCAGTCCTTTATTTAATAGATTATCCCTTTTCTGTTGCCATTTTGCTAATTTCTTTTTGTGCTGTTCTGCTTTGTAGGGATTTTTTGTGTATAGATGTGTCTTTTAGCTTATTGTATAGGTCATACTTATTTGGTTTTGCCAGTTTGTTTTTTACGAGGTAGTTTGCCTCTTAGAAAGGTTAGGAATAATCTCTTCATCAGAAGAAGGGATAGAAATAAGAAGGCTTAGGAACAAATTAACCCATGAATATCCTGACGAAATAGAAGAAATGAAGGAAGAAATTAAAATAGCAATGTATAAAATTCCAGTTTTAGAAAAGACTATTGAAAACATAGAGAGCTATTTAAAAGAAAGAAAAATTATCTAATGAGGTAATAAATTGGTTGCTGTTTTAAAAGCTTTTAAAACACCTGAAATAAAAAAAAGGTTAAATATTTTAAGAAGAATACAAGCAGTGGCAAAAGCCTACTGCTATTGCGTCAGCTTCATCAAAAGTTTCAGCTTTTACCCCAAAAAGTTTTTCTACCATTAGATAAATATCCTCTTTCCTTGACCAACCATAGCCTGTTATGGCATTTTTAACCTGTTGTGGAGTATATTCATGTACAGGAAGATTATGTAAAGAAGCTGTTAAAAGTATAACTCCCCTTACTTCTCCAAGTTTTATTATTGTCTGGGGATTTTTTCCATAAAAAGAGCTTTCCAGGGCTATTTCATCGGGATTTTCTTCTTCTATTATTCTGTTTAATTCCTGAAACAGAGCTTTAAAATTTTCTGGTTTTTTTCTTGGAAGTTTTATAGTTCCTGATTTTATTAGCTTTGGCTTTGTTTTTTCTCTTAAAAAAAGAGAAAACCCGGTTTTGTAGTTTCCCGGGTCTATACCTAAAACTTTGACCATTTATGAAACTTTTGCCATTATTTCTTCAGGAATTTCAAAGTTTGAGTAAACCTTTTGAACATCATCACTCTCTTCTAAAGCATCAAGCATTTTTAAAAGTTTCTCTGCTTTTTCAGGGTCTTTTACCTCAACAGTTGTTGTAGGAATTCTTGTTATTTCTGCTCTTTCTATCTCAATACCCTCTTTCTCAAGATTTTCTTTTACAGCATAGAGCTCTTTAGGTTCAGTTCTTATTTCGTAATGCTCCTCATCATCTGTTATAACATCCTCTGCACCTGCTTCTATAGCTTTTTCAAATATTGTTTCCTCATCATATTTTGATTTTGGGACATAAATTATTCCTTTTTCTTCAAATAGGAACGAAACACATCCAGATGAACCGAGGTTTCCACCATGTTTTGTAAATATATGTCTAACCTCTGCAGTTGTTCTGTTTCTGTTGTCTGTTAAACATTCAACAATAACTGCAACTCCTTCAGGTCCATATCCTTCATATGTGACTTCTTCGTATGTTACACCTTCAAGTTCTCCAGTACCTCTTTTAATAGCTCTCTCTATATTTTCAATTGGCATATTTGCTTTTTTTGCTTTTTCTATAGCAATTCTAAGTCTTGGATTAAATTCAGGGTCTCCTCCTCCCTGCTTAGCAGCAACAGTTATTTCTCTTAAAAGTTTTGTAAATAACTGTCCCCTTTTTGCGTCCATTTTTGCTTTTTTATGTCTAATGTTATGCCATTTGCTATGTCCAGCCATTTTAAAAACACCTCCTCTTATTGTTTTTCACAGGAAAAATATTCATTTTATTTTGAAAATCAATATATTATATCAGTTTGCAGATGTTCAAAAGGATATAAGCATATAAAAATTTCTTAGTATAATTGATATATAGAAACTACTAAAATTAAAGGTGAAAAGATGGTACCTGAACATATTTTAGAAATCTTAGCCTGCCCTTCGTGTAAAGGGGAAGTTCATTACATTGTAAAAGATATAGCTTATGAAAAAGAGTCTTTTATATGTACAAACTGTAAGCTTAGATTTAAGGTTATAGATGGAATTCCAGATTTTCTTATAGAAACAGCAGAAAAAATATCTGAAGAGGAGATAAAAGAACTTCTTAAATACGATTATCAAAACTCAAAGTCTAAATCATTGTAAATTTTATAAATGTTTTTGTTGTGAAACACTTTAAACATTGGATATTTGCTCCATTCTGTATTCTGGAGCGTTTCTTTTATTTTGTCATACTCAATATCTTCATCTTTCATTTTTGAAATCTCTTCTCTTAGGAAAGATATATATCTGTAAGTAAAATCTATTGCTGATTTATCTAAAGGTTCATTATGTCCTGCAAGAATAACATCTATATCCATCTTTTTCATTTTTTCTAAAACATTAAGCCAGTTTTTGCTGTTTGAAAAACTATCTCCTATAAATGGAATTCTATTTTTATAAACTAAATCCCCTGCAAAAAGAACCTTTTCTTTTGGAAGGTAAACAACTATATCAGTGTTTGTATGAGCAGGAGTCATGGATAAAACAACAAAATTTTTCTCTCCAAGTTTAAATGAATATCTGTCTTTTACTGTTACATCAGGTTTTGTAAGCTTAACATTTTTAAAAATATCTCCAAACAGTTTTTTGATATTTTCTAAGTATGTATCTAAATACCCTTCTTCATAAAGATTTTTTAAGTTTTCGTGGGTTACTATTACAGCTTTTTCTTTTTTAAACTCAGAGGCTCCAAAGTAATGGTCTAAATGGTAGTGAGTGATAACAAGATATTTAATAGGTTGGTTATACTTTTTCTTTAAAAGAGATATAAACTCTTTTGATAGCTCAGGAGTTGATAAGCTATCAATAACAACCCATCCTTCCTTTGTTTTTACAGCATAGGCATTTGATATAAATCCTTTATTTTCTTTAGATGGTAGACCAGAGATACCTTTTACCATAAAGATATTTTCTTTGACTTTAATAAGTTCCATAGAGAAGGATATCTGGAAGATTAGCAAGAAAAACAGAAAAAATAAGAATTTCATTTTAGCACCATATATAAAAATATATTTAGATATATTTTAACCCTTTGGATTTATATCTGCAATGATTTTAAAGGATGAATATTAAAAAGAAGCTACCCCTAAGGGTAGCCTTTTTGTTTTAGTCATGTATTTTTAATCTTGGTTTTGGAGTTTCATCTGAAGATGGTGGGAGTACTGGCATTGTTCTAGCTTCTTTTGGAATATCTCCTGTTAAAGATTTTAAGAAAGCAACAATTTTATCAGCTTCCTCAGTTGATAGTTTTTTACCTAACTGTGTTTCAGCCATAATTTCAACAGCTTCTCTTAAAGACCAAACAGCTCCATCATGGAAATATGGATAAGTTCTATCAATATTTCTTAAAGAAGGGACTTTGAATACATACTTGTCTTCTTCTTTTTTAGTAATTTTGTACTTTCCTAAGTCGTATGTTGGATACTGTTTAAATACCCCAAACTTAGCAAACATTCCACCACCAACAGCAACTCCGTTGTGGCATCCAACACAACCTTTATCAATAAACAGCTTTAATCCTTCTTTTTCTTCTTTAGTTAAAGCTTTTGTGTTTCCTTTTAAAAATTCATCAAATCTTGATGGAGTTACTAATGTTCTTTCAAACGCTGCTATAGCCTTCGCAACATTATCGTATGTTAT
>JALWKR010000133.1 GCA_027081375.1 Persephonella sp. | reverse complement strand
CTTCAGGAAAGATAGGAGCTTATGTTTATAACGATAAATATGATGTAGCTGTTATAGATACAAATCTTGGTGAAAGATTAGGTTTTCTAAAAGGTCATAAGTCAACTCCATCTCGTATCCTTTTTGTAGATGAAAATAAATTGGTTATAGGTTGTGACAATAAAGAAATATATATATGGAGGATAAAACCATGAATGTGTCAAGTGTATTAGTAACAACAAAGCCAGAAGAAGTAGAAGAGGTAATAAAAACATTAGAGGAAAGTGGATTATGTGATGTTTACTTTCACGATGATAAAGGAAGAATAGTTGTGGTAATAGAAGGGGAAGATGTTAACGAAGAAACATTTAAACTAAGAGAAATACAAAATCTACCTGGAGTTCTTACAGCAAATATGGTTTTTGCTTACTCAGAAGAAGAGTGGGAATCAGCAGCAGAATACTTACAAAAGCTAAGTAATGATGTACCTGAAATCCTTAATGATGAAAATGTTAGAGCTGAAGATATAGTTTATAAAGGACACATAAAAGGATATATTAGCTAAACCTCTTCCTTCCTTTCCTGTTCTTTTTTTTAGGTTTTTTGACTTAAGACAATGCGAATATAAAAATCAATTAATAACGTTATTTATAGAAGATTATATAGAGGATTGCTATGGACAAAACATTTGATATGTTTTGGGAAACAGAAGTTCCTGAAAATGAAATTATAATCTCAAGGACAGATTTAAAAGGGATTATAACCTATGTAAATGAAACCTTTGCAAAAATCTCAGGATACAAACCAGAAGAGCTAATAGGAAAACCACATAATATTATCAGGCATCCAGATATGCCTAAATCTGTCTTTAAGGAGCTCTGGGAAACTATTCAGCAAGGAAAAACATGGAAAGGTTATGTAAAAAACTTAAGGAAAGATAAAGGTTACTACTGGGTTTTTGCGGAAATCTCAGGGGTATATAAAAACGGACAACTTGTAGAGTATAAATCAATGAGATCTCCTGTCCCTAGAGAAAAGAAGATAGAAATGCAAAATCTTTATGACAAAATGAGAGAAGAAGAAGGAGGGCCAGTTAGAGTAGTTATGTATCTTCCTAAAAAAACATACGATAAATTGGAGGAATTATCTAAAAAGCTAAATATGGATGGAGAAAAAGTAATAGAAAAACTTTTAGAGGAAACAAACCTTTAGGAGGCTTAGTCATGAAAAAGTCTATTTACTCTTTAGGAGCAGCAGCTCTTTTAGTTGGAGGGGCGTTATTTTTAACAGGATCAACTAGCAGTGTTTCCGCTCAAGATTTAATAGGAGCTTCGTTTATTGATAATGTAAAACCGTACTTAGAGTTTAGACCAAGGTATGAGTATGTTGATGTTGATGGAAGTCCAAACGATGCAGCTAATGCTTTAACAATTAGAACAAAAGTTGGAGTTAAAATTGGTTCTGTACTAGGAATAAAAGGTCTTTCAGCTCAAATTGAAGCAATTGATGTATCTGCTCTTATTGATGATTATGCTCCACAAAAAAGTGGTTATGAAACTGTAGCTGACCCTGATAACACCAGATTAACACAGGCATATATAACATATACATACGGTAATTATGCGTTTATTGCAGGTAGAAAATATGTAGCAATAGATGACCACAGATTTATTGGTACTGTTGGTTGGAGACAAATGCCTCAATCTTTGGGAGTTGTGGCTATAGCAGGTTCCCCAATTCAAAATCTTAATTTCTTACTAGCAGGAGTTTACGAAAGAAAAGGAGTATTAGATAAACTTAATGTAGACTGGCATATGGATAAGATGCCTATTGTTTTAGATGTAAATTACAAAGTTTCTCCTGCTCTTAAACTAAAAGGTTTTGCATACCTACTAACTGATATTCATAACACATACGGAGTAAAAGCTTCAGGAAAATTAGACTTTGGAGGAATTAAGTTCTCATACTTAGGTGAGTATGCTAAACAAACTGATCCATATGAAAATGACAATCTAGATTCTAAACCAGACATAGATACTGACTATTACAGAATAAAAGTAGGTGCTGCTTACAGTGGATTTTTTGGAAATGTAATGTACACTTACTTTGGAGATGCTGATGGAAAAGATGCAGGATTCTCAACACCTCTTGCTACACTTCACAAGTTTGACGGATGGTCAGATGTACTATTAGCTGGAGCTGCAAAAGGATTTGATTATGGATTGAAAGAATGGTGTTTTTCAGTTGGATATAAAAATCCAACAATTGGAAAAGTTATGGTTGCATATCTCACATTTGACTCCGATAAAGATCCTGGAACAATTGGAAAAAGTGTAGGTTCAGAAATTGATGTTCTATACGCTAAAAAACTTACAAAAAGACTTTCTTTCCTAGCTAAAGCTGCATTCTACAATGCTGATGATGGATATTATACTCATGGAAATCTAAAAGGTACTAAGGACGTTAATAAATACTGGCTACAATTAGATTACAAATATTAACAATTCATTTGCTTTAAAAAGGAGGTATGCCATGAAAGTGGCAAAAAAACTAGTAACAGGGTTATTAGGCGCTGCTCTGGTGTCCTTTTCAGCAGCAACATTAGCTCATGCGGAAGAAGATGTTCCTAAACTAACAAAAGAGGAAATGCAAAAAGCCTCTAGAATTTTCTTTGACAGATGTGCTGGTTGTCACGGAATGCTTAGAAAAGGAGCTACAGGTCCAGCTCTCACTCCAGAGGCATTGAAAAAGAAAGGGCTGAATATCCCTGCAATTGAAGCTTTTATCTATAATGGAACACCAGGTGGAATGCCAGACTGGGGTAAACAGGGAGTTTTAACAAAAGATGAAATCCATCTTTTAGCTAAGTTTTTACTTAATCCACCACCACCACCACCATTATTAACATGGAAACAGATAAATGATTCCTGGAAGTTGTATGTACCTCTAGAAAAGAGACCAAAAAAAGCTGCAAATCCTCACTGGAAAAATTTCTTTGGAGTTATCTTAAGAGATGTAGGTAAAGTAGCAATAATAGATGGAACAACGAAGAAACTACTTAATATTGTCAATACTGGTTTTGCTGTTCACATCTTAAGAACATCAAAATCAGGAAGATATATGTATTCAATTGGTAGAGATGGTAAAGCTACTGTTATAGATTTATGGATGAAGAAACCAGATAAAGTAGCAGAAGTTAAAGTGTGTTACGATGCACGTTCAATAGATACAAGTAAGTATGAAGGTTATGAAGACAAATATGCCGTAGTAGGTTGTTACTGGCCACCAGCTTTTGTGATACTAGATGGAAAAACATTAAAACCAATTACAAGACATGCAACAAGTGATTACTACTACGATACAAAAGATTTTGTTAGAGAAGCTCGCGTAGCATCCATAGTGGCATCTCACTATGATCCATTATGGGTTCTAAACATAAAAGAAGCAGGACAGGTATGGTTAGTAGATTATGCAAATGTAGATAAAGGAACTATTTCAATTGATATGATTGATGCAGAAAGATATCTACATGATGGTGGATGGGACTTATCTAAGAGATACTTCTTAGTTGCTGCTAATATGAGAAACAAAGTAGTTGTAATTGATACAAAAGAGAAAAAGCTTGAAGCGATTGTAAAAGTTGGAACAAAACCACACCCAGGAAGAGGAGCTAACATTGATCATCCTAAGTATGGTCCTATATGGTGTACAGGACATATTGGTGAAAACAGAATTGCATGTATTGGAACTGACCCAGAAAAACATCCTCAGTACGCATGGAAAGTTGTTAAATGGATAGAAATGCCAGGTGTAGGAGGAGGAAACCTGTTTGTTAAAACAAATCCTAACTCTAAATGGCTCCTTGCTGACAGACCTCTAAACCCTGACAAGAACCTCCAAAGAAGTATATTTGTATTTGATAAGAATACTTTTGAACTAGTTAAGACATTAAAGGTTCCTAGCGATATACCTGGAAGAGCTGTTCATGAAGAGTACAATAAGGACGGTTCTGAATTCTGGATCTCTGTATGGGGTAGAAAAGATCAACCTACAGCTATACTCATATACGATGATAAAACTCTTCAACTTAAAAATGTTATTAAAGGAGACTGGGTAAGAACACCTACAGGTAAGTTCAACGTTTACAACACAATGAAGGATATCTATTAATGAAAAGAATATGTAGCCTGCTGCTGCTTGTCCCGTTGGTTGTGTTTTCTCCCAAAGTTTATGGGGGAAACAAGGGAAGCCAGCTGTACCAAAAATACTGTGCAAGCTGCCACGGAGTTGACAGAACTGGTACAGTGGCTCCCCCTCTTTTTCAATTATTTTTAAGAAAATATTCTGAAAAGAAACTGATAAACATCATCAAAAATGGTCTTCCTGCAACCCAAATGCCCGCTTTTCCACAACTTACAGACCAGCAAATTAAAGAAATAATAGCATATATCAAATCTCCAGCCAAGATTAACTGGTCAGAAGATAGAATT
>JALWKR010000132.1 GCA_027081375.1 Persephonella sp. | reverse complement strand
ATCCAAAAAGTCCAAAGACAAACTCAAATGTAGAGAGGTTAATAAGGAGTATAGAAGAGGAATTATGGTTGATAGAGGGAACAGAGCACACAATAGATGAATTAAATAGGAAGCTAAGGAGATATCTAAGAATCTATAATTTTATAAGACCACATTATGCTTTAGGATTAAGAACTCCTGCTGAGTTGGCTTATGGAAAATGTTAAAATTTTTATTGGTAGGTGTTCACTATGTATTGAACCGATACACCAGGATACCAACAAACAAAACATAAAGAGCTTCATTGCTCATTTTTATCCTCCAGGGAACAAAATACAAACCAATTATAAATAATATAGCGGCAATAGTACCAGAAACAACAGCAACATCTGTTTTAAATTCACCTTTAACAAAAGGTTGCAGGAACGCAAAGATAATAAAAGCAATCCCCAGATTAATAGCACCCTTACCAAGCTCATTAAGACCCTTAAACCAATTCATACATAAATTTTAACAGGGCACCGTTCAGAGGTGATAAAAGATGATAAAAACTATTAAAAAGTTAGCAAAAAATAGTGAGTTATCAAGATAAATTACAAAGCCAAAAGGCGTATATAAGAAAAAGAATTGCTAATATAGACAGAAAAATAGCTAATATAATAACAGCTATAGAAGATGGCTTTATAGACTTCACTGATTTAAAAGATAGGATGAAGCAATTAAAAAATGAAAAAATAGAATTAGAAGTAAAACTAAAAGTCCTGGAAAATAAAAATTCAGAATATATAAAGCTAAATATAGACCCAAAAGAACTAAAGACATTGCTAATAGATATGTACAAAAGAAATCAAGGTAAAGGTGCCAGAAAAGAATTATCCAGACTAATAGATAGAATTGAATATGATAATAGGGAATTTAAGGTTTTTTATAATAAGAATTTATTTAAAGTTCTCAATGGTTCTTTTTTGGTGGAGGCGGGGGGAATCGAACCCCCGTCCGAGAACGGCCGTTGCACGGGCCTTCTACAGGCTTAGCCTGTGTTTAGGTTTTCGCCTGCGGCGACCCCACAGGCAGGGTATCCGCAGGCTAGCCCTGTAGAGTTTCGGAAGATGCCTACAGGGCGGTCAGCATCTTCCTATCCCGTGTGTCTGTCGCCCTTCCTGAGCCCACGGGCAAACTCAGGAGGACGTCGCTGCGTTAATTAAGCAGCGAGAGCGATTTCGCGTTCGGGAATTGTTGTTGTTTGGTTTTTTACGGAGTATCCTTCTCCGGCCTGCTTACCCGGCGTAACCGTTCCCGTCGAACCCGTATCGCCCCCATATTCAGTTTCCAACTTCTGCACAAAATTTATGCAATAATTTTAATTTGTCAAGGGTTTTGTATTATATCAGATTTTTTTGAGAATTCCTTTTATTCCATACTTTCTCATAAATTCCTGTGCTTCTTTTCTTGTTTTAAACTTACCTATCATAAGTTTGTATAGTTTCCCTACTCTTTGCACGTAAAAATGGGAAAAAGGCACTTTATAGCTTTTCATAGCCTTTTTAACATTTTTTTCACTTGTAAACGCTCCAACCTGTATATAATAGAAACCTTTAACCACTTGTTTTAAACTTGCTTCTGTTTTTATAACCTTTTTAGTTTCTTTTTTTACAACTTTTTCAGGCTTCTTGTGGATCACAACTTTAGGCTTTGTTTCTTTTTTATGAACTTGCTGCTGTTTTTTCTTTTCCTTATTTTCAGCTTTAGAGGAAACTTTCTTAGGGAGTTCTTTTTTCTCCTCTTTTGCTTTTTCTTTTATCTTAGCTAGCTGTTTTTCTTTTTCCTTTAGTGCCTCATCTATTGTTTTTCCCTGCGGCTTTTTTATATCTTTAGATTTTTTTTCCTGTTCTTGTTTTATTTCAGCATTAACTTTTGCTACTTTCTGTTCTTCTTTTTTAACAGGGGCCTCTATAGCCTTTTCATCAACTATATTTATTTCTGGTTCTGAAACCTTTTCTCCTTTTCCTGAGTATAGATTTATACCTATTACAGTAAAAACGATAATAATCAAAATTCCTGACAGAATTATTATTGTTTTTTCTAATCTCTCCTGCTTTTTTTTAGCTTCTTCTATTTTCCGTATTGTATCTTTTAAATCTTTATCCATTTTACATCCTCTCCACTGGGGTTATTCCCATAAGTTTAAATAATGTTCTAAGGGCATATCTAATTGCTTTAAGAAGATATAATCTGGCTTTCATTAAATTTTCGTCTTCTTCAACAAGAAACTTAAAGTGATTGTAATAATAGTGAAATTCTGAAGCTAAATCATATGTTATCTGTGTAAGCTTATGAGGTTGCTGTTTTTCTGCTGCTTCAGAAATAAGGTCTGGAATAAATGCCAGGTATTTCATAATGACTCTTTCCTGATTTTCTTTTAAAAGAGAAAGGTCAGCTTCAAAATCTTCTTCTGGGTCAAAACCAAATCTTTCTTTTGCTTCTCTAAAAACAGAGGATATTCTTGCGTGAGCATACTGAACATAGTAAACAGGGTTTTCTGAGGATTTTTTTAGAGCAAGATCTATATCAAAGTTTAAATGGGTATTACTGTCTTTTGTTAGGAAAAAGTATATAACTGCATCTTTTCCAACTTCCTCTATAAGCTCTCTTAATGTAACAAAAGAGCCTGAACGTTTTGACATTTTAACTTCCTGTCCATTTTTAAACAGTTTTACCAACTGTATAAAGATAACTCTTAGCCAGTCCTCAGGAACTCCGAAAGCCATAACTGCAGCTTTTAATCTAGGGAAGTATCCGTGGTGGTCTGCTCCCCATACGTCAACAACAAAGTCATATCCTCTTTTAAACTTGTCATAGTGATAAGCTATATCCCCTGCAAAGTATGTGTATGATCCATCAGATTTTATAATAACTCTATCTTTGTCATCCCCGTATTCAGTGGTTTTAACCCATAAAGCCCCTTCTTTTTCATATATAAGACCTTTTTTCTTTAAAAACTCTATCGCTTCATCTACTTTTCCTGAGGTATATAGAGACTTTTCACTAAACCATATATCAAACTCAACCCCAAACTCTTTTAAATCCTCTTTTATCTTTTCTAGCAGAAGTTCTTTTGCAAATTCTGCACAGAAATCTATTGCCTGCTCTTTGTCTACAAAAGATAGAATTTTTTCTCTTTCATATTTATACAGATGGTTTGCTATCTCTTTTATATAATCTCCGTGATATCCATCTTCAGGGAAAGGATAATCAGGATTTTCTATTTGGAAAAATCTGGCACAGACAGACTCTCCAAGTTTCCTTATCTGCCTACCAGCATCGTTTATATAAAACTCCCTTTCTACAAAGTATCCTATATATTCGTAAAGATTAGATTGAACATTTCCAACTACAGCTCCTCTTCCATGACCAAGATGTAAAGGCCCTGTTGGGTTTGCACTGACAAACTCTATATTTATTCTTCCTTTGTCTTTGTTTTTTGCTTTTCCGTACTGATCTTTTTCTTCAATTATCTTTTTTAAGATATTGTGATAAAAAACAGGAGATAGAAATATATTAATAAACCCTGCTCCTGCTACTTCTACCTTTTCAAACTCTGGTTCTTTTTCTAAAATCTGTTTTATTCTGTTAGCAATATCTATGGGTTTTTGCTTTAAAAGTTTTGTAAGTAAGAAGGCTGCATTTATGGCTATATCTCCAAACTTTTCTTCTTTTGGAATATCAATTTTTATTTTGTCTTTTATCTGATCTACTTCTGGAATTTCTTTTGATAATACTGAAACGATTTTTTCTCTAAGTTCTTTTTTCATGACGCTCCTTATATGAAATTTATTTTAAAGTAAATATTTTAACGAAAAAGATTTATCACATCTAAGAAAACTGTTCTTTTTTTGGTTCTCTGTTCATAAGAATTTTCACTGCTTCTTTAGGAGATAAATTTTCATATATCACTTTATATACAACTTCCGAGATAGGAAGCTCTATATTATGTTTCTCAGCAAGCTGTTTTATAGCCTTTACAGTTTTTGCTCCTTCTACTACCTGTCCTACTTTTCTAAAAGCTTCTTCTATGAACAATCCTTTTCCAAGTAAATAGCCAAATGTTCTATTCCTTGAAAGGTCACCTGTTGCTGTAAGGACAAGGTCTCCTAATCCTGAAAGACCGTAAAGGGTTTCAGGTTTACCACCAAAAAGCTTAGCTATTTTGGTCATCTCATAAAGTCCTCTAGTTATAAGGCTGGCTCTTGCGTTGTTTCCTAATCCCAGTCCGTCACTAGCTCCTGTTGCTATAGCAATAATATTTTTTACAGCACCACCAATCTGAACTCCGTTTATATCTGTAGATACATAGAGACGAAAGGTGTTTGTGTTTAGTACTCCCTGCAGTTTTTCAGCAAATTTCTCTTCCCCTGCAAGTGTAACAGCTGTAGGAAGTCCTAATGCCACTTCCTTTGCAAATGATGGACCTGATAGAACAAATATATTTTCCTTTTCTATATCTAAAACATCCTCAATGATC
>JALWKR010000131.1 GCA_027081375.1 Persephonella sp. | reverse complement strand
CAAACCATATCGCTTTGTTATATATCTATAATTTAAATTTTCTTTTATTTTCAATAACTTACCAAAATCTTAGCCCGCTTTTATCAAATTTTTTGTCCAATTTAAAATATGATCTAGATCATATTTCTTTCTTATTCCCTTTTCAAATAACCTTTAAAAATTATACCAAACTTATGTCAGGTTTTTGTTATTTTAATTATTATTTAGAAAGGAGAAATTGAAAATGTTGAACTAACTCCTGAAATTGTGCAAAATATTGTATGCTCATTGATTGATTATGCCTCTCCTTCCTGTATGGAACCTTGCTCTAAAAAACCAGATGAAAAAATTATAATTGTTAATGAAGGAAGTTTTTCTCCTTTGAAAGAAATTTAGGGAAAAGAAGAGGAAGAATAACATATAGGAGGTGAAAGGATGGAATTATGGATTTCTGTATCTGGAGAAAAGAAAAAACTTCAAGGTTCTTTTAAATCTGTAATGGAGCAGATAGTAGATTTAGGAAAAGATAAAGAGTTGAAACTTTTATCAGTTCATGCTCCTAAAAAAGAACTTAGAAGATTAAAAAGAGAACTTAGATCTCATGGTAGAAACCTTTATGAAACTGCAAAATATATTGCAAAATGGTTTCTAACAAAAGAATACAGAAGAGTAAATCATTGTCTAAAAGAGCTTAGAAAAAAATCTGATAAAAGATCAAAAGAGCTTTATCAAAAGTATCAGGAAAAACTTCAGGAAATTGAAAAAAGATGTGATACTTTAAAAGCTGCTTAAATGAAAAAAACCGGCGTATTGCCGGTTTTTTTCTGCTTCTGCAAAAAATAGATGACATATACTCATATTTGAAAACAACGTGAACTACTCCTCAATTTATTGAGGAGTAGTTCACGTTTATAAAGCTTAAAAGTGCCATCGGAGAAAAATTATTTCCATTATTTTTTGAAATTTTAACTGGAAAAAGTTATACAGAAGATACTTTTATTGATTATTATAATTGTGGTTGCAGTATTTTTGCTTAAAATTTGGAATAAAATAAGGATAGGAATAAAGGAGTTGTAATGGAATACTTACCTATTTTTTTGGCAATTTTAGTTGGATTGATTTTTATAATTACTTTTGGAACTATGGCATTTAAAGGATTAGAATAAATCATCAATTTTAATTGTAAAATAGTTTTATTCTAAATAATCTAAAGGAAGGATTGATGTCTACATTAGACCAACAAATACAGGCAATAAAGGAAATTTATTCGGAAATAGAAAAATCAAAATCCCGTATTCAACCAGTTATTGTTGGTAAATTTGCTCTTACTGTGTATACACAGGGAATGTACCCTGCAAATATAATTTCTTTCTTGTTTCCTGATTTGAACCTGCTGAAAAAAGTTTTAAAAAATCTAGGTTATCAACCTATGGGAGACTTCTGGACACGGGGAGATATTGTTGTAGAAATTAGCAAAAAGTTTGAGCTGATACCGACAGGTACATTTAATCAAATTGAGGTTGATGGTTCTATTATAAATGTTATTTCTCTTGAAGATCTTCTTATTGATATGATGAATGAGTGTTTAGCAGGAGACGAAACAGTATGTCAGCTTATAGAAACTTTAATAAGATCGTATAAGAAAGCAATTAACTTTCACTATATTTTCCAAAATCTTAGAAATAAAAAGGCTGTTGCTAAGTTTAAAGAATATAAAAAGTTAACTTTAAACTAGCTTTTGTAAGCTTTTACAAATAAAAGCCTGTAGTTTAAGATTGCTGGCTTTTTGTAATCTTTAAATTTTTTAACTATTTTTCTTTTTTCAGCTATAGATTTTTCTTTTGTATTAATTGCTACTCCTGTTTTGTGCAAATGGGATAAAAGAGAGTATCCGTTTGAAAATTCAAGGTATAAATCTTCTGCAAAAAAGTCTTGTATAGAAAATCCTGTTTCTTTTAAATTGGTTAATATTTCAGGAACACATAGAAAATCAAAGGTTTCTTTACCTAATATTTCTTCTACAATCTCCATACTTCCTTTAAATGGAATGTTAAACACAAAATATTCTTCTTTTTTTAAAACTCTAAAAGCTTCATTGAAAGATTTTTTTATATCTGTCCAGTGCAGTGCAAAGTTTGAAACTATAAAATCAAACGAGTTATCTTTAAATGGTAATCTTTCAATATCTGCTAAGAGACATCTGTTATTAAACTTTTTATAAAACTTAATCATATCTTCTGCTATGTCTATTCCTATTAAGTTTTCCCAGTTGGAAACCCTATATAAGAAACCTGTTCCACATCCAAGGTCTAGCCCTTTTCCTTCTAAATCTCCTGCAAAATCTATTAAAATTTCAGCAGCTTTTTTTTGGAGAACTGCTTCTTTATCATAACTTTCAGAAAATCTTGAGAAAGAGATTTTTATAAGTGACTTCAATACAAAACACCTTATATATTTTTGAAGGGAAATATTATAAACATAATTTGTGTCTAAAAGATACAAAGGACATCCTATAAGATTTATTTTAGAATTTATCTTATTATTTAAAGTAATTGCTAAAGGTTCAAGCATGGAAACACATGATTTTATATTAGGGCTTTTTCTTATACTAATGTCTGCAAGGGTATTTGCAGAATTATTTTCTTATCTAAAGTTTCCACCTGTTCTTGGAGAAGTGTTTGCAGGAATGATTTTAGGTCCAAGTGTTCTTGGAATTGTAACTGTGAATGAGGTAATAAAGATACTTGCAGAAATTGGTATTATTCTGCTTCTTTTTGAAGTTGGACTTGAAACAGATCTGAAAAAATTACAAAAAGAAGGAATGAAGTCTGTAATTGTTGCTGTTTTCGGAGCTTTAGCTCCTTTTATATCAGGTTTTTTAATTAGCTACTATATATTTAATCTTCCTTTAATAGTTTCTCTTTTTATTGGTGGTACCCTTACTGCAACGAGTATTGGAATAACAATAAGAGTTTTAAAAGATTTAGGTAAAGAGAGAACCTCTGTAGCTCAAATAGTTATTGGTGCTGCTGTTCTTGATGATATTATAGGAGTAGTTCTTTTAGTAGTTTTAGCTGATTTTGCTTTAACTGGAGAAATAAATCTAGAGAACACCCTTAGAATTATTATTCTTATAGCATTTTTCTTTATGACAGCTCCTGTTTTAGCTTCAATTTTGTCTAGGCTAATTCATGTTTACGATAGTAAGTACAGAAAATTACCAGGTTTTATTCCTACTATTATAGTATCTCTTATTTTGTTTTTTGCGTATATAGCACATCTTTTTGGTGCTCCAGAAATTGTAGGTGCATTTGCAGCAGGTATAGCTCTTTCCAGAAGATTTTTCCTTCCTTTTGGAATAGCATTAAAAGCTGATCCTCATTTTATTACTAAACTAGAGGAACAGATGAAACCTTTAATATACCTATTTACTCCTATATTTTTTGTTACTGTAGGTTTATCTATGAACTTAAGAGAAATAGATTTTAGTTCATATAATTTCTGGCTTTTAACAATCCTTCTTTTTATTTTTGCATTTATTGGTAAAGTTATAGGTGCTTATCTTATAAAAGGATTAAGCAATTTAAAAAAGTTAATTATCGGCGTATCAATGGTTCCCCGTGGGGAAGTTGGACTTATTTTCGCAGAACTTGGAAGAACTTCCAATATTTTTACAAATGAAATATACTCTGCAGTTGTTTTTGTTGTTGTATTAACAACCCTTCTGCCACCATTTTTATTAAAGTACCTTTTCAAATTAACACCTTTTCGACAGGTAGAGACAAATAAAAGTTAACTAATTTACGATTTTAACAGATGTTCTGTTTCCTTTTAAATTAGTAGTTCACGTTTATTTTAGGGAAACGGTATATATTGTTGCAGTCTTTGATTAAGAATAAGGAGAAAATAATGAAAATTTTAATAACTGGAGGAACAGGGTTTGTAGGTAGATATCTTGTTTCTTTTCTAAAGGAAAAATATGAACTTATTTTACCTGTTAGAAGTGTAAAGAGGGCTACCGCAATTTTAGGAACATATCCAACTATTGAATATATTCCCTTTTTAGATGATCTTTATTCTGTTGTTAAAGAAACTCACCCTGATGTCATTATAAATCTTTTAGGTATCTTAAATGAAAATAAGAATGAAACTTTTGAGAAAGTGCATATTAACTACACAAAGCAGTTAGTAAATGCTGCAATAGAGGTAGGTTTTATAAACTTTATACAGATGTCCGCTTTAGGAGCAGATAAACACTCTAAAAGTAGATATGCAAAGACAAAAGCTGTAGCTGAAGAATATGTTATAAACTCAGGTCTAAAGTATGTAATATTTAGACCTTCTATTATTCTAGGGAAAGAACAAAAGCTTTTTTCAGATTTCAAAAAACTATCTAAAATCGCCCCGTTTTTTCTAGCTCCTAAAGGCAGAGTTCAACCTGTTCATATTCTTGATGTTAGAGATGCTTTTGTATCAGCTATAGAAAAAAAGATTGAAAACAGGCTTTTCGAGCTCTGTGGTCCTAAAA
>JALWKR010000130.1 GCA_027081375.1 Persephonella sp. | reverse complement strand
GCTTCTTGACCCTGAAATAGAAGTCAGACCAACAGAAGGACAGATAGATGACCTTATAAATGAGATATGGAATATAAAAGAAAGAGGAGAAAGGGCTATTGTTATCACCCTTACAAAGAAAATGGCAGAAAATCTTGCAGACTATCTGGAAGAAAGGGATATTAAGGCTATTTATCTACACTCTGAGATAGACACAATAGAAAGGGCAAAAATAATAAAAGAACTGAGGGAAGGGAAATACGACGTTATAGTTGGTGTAAATCTCCTTAGAGAAGGAATTGACATGCCTGAGGTTTCTCTGGTTGCTGTTTTAGATGCAGATAAACAAGGTTTCCTCAGGTCTACAACAGCACTTATCCAGATAATAGGAAGGGCAGCAAGAAATGTCCACGGAAAAGCTATTTTATATGCTGACAAAATTACTCCAGCTATGAAAAAAGCTATAGAAGAAACAAACAGGAGAAGAAAGATACAGCAAGAATACAACGAAAAACACGGCATAACTCCAAAATCAGTTAAAAAAGAAATCAAAGACCTTATATCCCTTGAAGAAATTGGCATTTACGAATATGCCGACTATATCCCAGAAGATGTAGAAACAGAAGAAGACCTTATGAAAAAGATAGAAGAGCTTGAAAAACAGATGTGGAAAGCTGCAGAAAACTGGGAGTTTGAAAAGGCAGCAGAATTAAGAGACCAAATAGAAAAACTCAGAAAATTAGTTGGTGTGGTTAAGTAAAACATACCTTATGTTAAAAAACTAGGTTTTCTGGCATTATTTTTGTAAAGTTTTTCAATATACTACAATTAGAGTCTATAAGTCTGAAATCTTTATGCAAATATTAAGATTATAACTAAAATTATAACTAAAATTTTTTTAATTAAAATTTTAAAAAATTTGACAATGTTAGACTAAAGTTATATATTAATGATTGATAATAAAGGATAAAACAAGAGGTGATAAATAGATGGCCAAAAAAGACTATTACGAAATACTGGGGGTTAGCAGGAACGCAACTCAGGAAGAAATAAAAAAAGCTTATAGAAGACTAGCTAGAAAGTATCATCCTGACCTTAATCCTAATAATAGAAAAGAAGCAGAAGAAAAGTTTAAAGAAATAAGCGAGGCATATCAAGTTTTATCTGATCCAGAAAAAAGAAAAATGTACGATCAGTTTGGACATGCTGCCTTCAGTGGTGGAGCAGGTACTGGAGGTTTTGAGAATATAAATTTTGAAGATCTATTTGGTTTTGGAAGAGGATCTAGAAGTGGAGATTTTGGAAGTATATTTGAGGATTTAGAGGATATATTAGGTGGCTTTTTTGGAGGAGGAAGAAGGACAAAAAGAGAAAGAAGAAGCAGAGCTTACCAAAAAGAAAGAGGAGAAGATATATATCAAACAGTAACAGTTTCTCTAGAAGATGCATATAAAGGAACAACTCTTACAATAGAAGTTCCTAGATACGTAATATGCGAAAAATGTGCAGGAACTGGAAATAAGCCAGGTTCAACTCCTAGAACATGTCCTCAGTGTGGAGGAACAGGTCAGATAGTTTATACCTCAGGATTTATGCAGATAGCTCAAACATGCCCTGAATGTGGTGGAACAGGAGTTATACAGGAACCGTGTGATGCTTGTAATGGAAGAGGACTTGTTCTTAAAACAGAAACTGTTAAAGTTAAAATACCACCGGGGGTTGATAACGGAACTAAACTAAGAGTTCCAGGAAAAGGACACAGTGGAAAATTTGGAGGTCCTCCAGGAGATTTATGGATTATTGTTAATGTTCAACCTCACTGGCTATTTGAAAGAAAAGGAGACAATTTATATGTAAAAGTTAATATAACTGTAACAGAAGCTATTAAAGGTACACAGGTGGAAGTTCCAACGTTAGATGGAAAAACAGAAAAAGTAGAAATACCACCTGGTACCCAAAGTGGAGAACATATAAGGATTTCAGGGAAGGGGATGCCAAGACTTAAATCATCTGGGTATGGGGATTTGGTAGTTGTAGTAAATGTTATTATCCCGTCTATAAAAGACTTACCTAGAAAAGCTAGAAAGCTTGTTGATGAACTTGATAAAGAAATACCAAAACCCCAGACCAGATATGAAAAACCATAAAAGAGGTGAGGCGCTATGAAGAGAGACAATAACAGGAAAAAAGAACCTGTATACATGATAGGTGCTGTATCTAGAATGTTTAACATACATCCTCAAACATTAAGACTTTATGAAAGAGAGGGACTTTTAACCCCTTCTAGAACAGAGGGGAAAACAAGGCTTTACTCACAGGAAGATATAGAAAAGCTTGAGTTTATTCTCTTTTTAACTAGAGAACTTGGAGTTAACCTTGCAGGGGTAGATGCTATTCTTAGAATGAAAGAACAGATGGAACAGATGCAAAAGCAGATAGAATATCTGCTTGAGTTTATACAGGAAGAGATAAAAAGAAGATACGCAGAGGACTTAGAAGCTCAGCAGAATGCTCTAGTTAGAATTCCTAAAGTAGAGATTACTAAACTTGAAGAGTATATGTATAATAAATACAGAAAAAATGAAGAGAAATAGAGGATTTTATCTTGGAAGAGAGTCTGCGGAAGGAAGTTGAAGAGAGTTTTAAAGAGTTTCTCTCATATATAAAAGCTATTCTGGAAGAGGAGCTCTCAGAAATAGATATAAATGAGATAGAGGATTATCTAAAAATAGCAGTGGAGCAACCTGATTTATATGAAGACTGGCTTGAAAAGATAGAAGCAGCTCCTCTTCCTGATCTTGATAAAATAGAAAAGCTTGAATATTCAGACGGTATTCATTTGAAAATAACCTATTCTCTTAAAACTGATGAAGCTGTTCATTACAGAAAAATAAAAGTAAAAAGTAACGGAAAAGTTGATGTTAAAGACTTTATCGAACTTCAGAAAATTGTTAATAATATTCCATTGAAAATAAGATTTTTCTTTGACCTATACGGAAATCTTATTTTTGAAATAAAAAGAGTGGAAAAATGAAAAAACTTATATATCAAATTCCAACAGACCTCTTTGAGCTGTTTGTTGTGGAGCTTAATGGTTATGGAGTTGAGATTGTTAATAGAGATGAAGAATATACAGTTTTTGCTATATATGCAGAGGATAATGAAGTAAGTTCTCTAAAATCTGCTGTTAATGAGATATTTGAAGATTTAGGAAATGGAAAACTTGTGTTAGAAGAAGATATTCAGGAAGAAAATTGGGAAGAAAAATGGAAGGAAAACTTTAAACCTATTGAATTGCCTCCATTTATTATTATTCCTGAATGGGAAATTTATACAGAAGATAAGCTTATTCCTATAAAACTTAAAATTGCACAGGCTTTTGGAACAGGATTACACGCTACAACTCAGCTTGTTTTGTCTTTACTTCCTAAATATGTGAAAGAAAACTATTCTATCCTTGATATAGGAACAGGTACAGGAATTTTAGCCATAGCTTCTGCTAAATTAGGAGCTTCAAAGGTTAAAGCTATAGACATACATGATAAGGCAGTTGAAGAGTGTAAAATAAATGCATGGGAAAATCAGGTCAATATAGAATGCGAGGAAAAGTCTATAGAGGATATAGAAGGATTATTTGATATAATTCTTGCAAATCTTCAGATTGAGATATTTAGAAAGTATTTTAAGTATATACCTTCTAATTTTGAGAAGTATCTAATTGTTTCAGGAATATTTAAAAATAAAGAAAAAGAAGAGTTTATAGAGCTGGCAAATTCTTTTAATTTAAAAATTGTTGAAGAAAAGTCAAAACCTGAATCCCCTGAAAAACCAGAGGACTTATGGTATGCATTTGTCCTTGAACATAGCTAAATATATAGACCATACAAATCTTAAACCTTATGCAACATTTAAAGATATTGAAAAGTTATGCAAAGAAGCTATTGAATATGGATTTTATGGAGTTTGTGTAAATCCCTTTTATGTTTCCTTTGCGAAAAGTTTACTTAAAGATACATCTATAAAAGTTTCCTCTGTTATTGGATTTCCTCTAGGAGCTAATCTATTAAAAACAAAGCTTCTTGAAGCTACATTAGCTTGCCAAGATGGAGCAGATGAGCTTGATATTGTTTGGAATATTTCAGCTTTTAAATCAAAAGATTATTCATATGTAGAAAGTGAGTTAAAAACAATAGTGCAGTATACTGAAAAATGTACCCACAAAATAATCGTAGAAACAGCATATTTAAATCATGATGAAAAAGTAATTGCAGTAAAAATAGTTAAAAACAGCGGAGCTGAATTTATAAAAACATCAACAGGATTTGCTCCAAAAGGAGCCACAGTAGAAGATGTAAAACTGTTTAAAAGCTTAGCTGGAGAACAATTAAAAGTTAAAGCATCTGGAGGAATAAGGGATTATAAAACTGCCTTAGCTATGATAAAAGCTGGTGCAGACAGAATAGGCACCAGCCACGGTTTAAACATTATTAGAAATATTAGAAGCTAACTTTTCTTTTTTCTTCTCTAATGCCTGATGGTAAAGGGTTAATACCTCAAAAGCTGGAGAAAAAATATTTATTACAGGTAGAAAGTTTAGTAGTGCAGATATTAAAGATACTATCCACAGTTCAATCTGAGAAAAATTTTCATGAAACATAGATTTGATAAGGTAATGGTAACTTTCTTTTATAGAGATAACAAATAAAAGAAGTAAAGTTAAAAAGTTTAAAACAGGAACAAGCATAACAGGATATAAAACAACAGCAAGAACAAAGAAAATAATAAAGTCCCTTAAAAGAATAAAAATAAGTTTTGCGTAGTTTATATGTCCTATCTCTATATCTGGATACTCCTGCTTTGCTAAATGTTTTATTTTTGGGATTATAATAAATAAAAAAGAAAAGAATAGAGAGGCTGTATATAAAAGGTAAAGATAAAGAACAGTTAGAAAAGCAGCAATTAGCTCCTCAACAGTTTTAAAAGGTAAAAATTTTAGTATATGGTAAATGTATCCAAGTATCTGGTCTTTAAAAAAGAAAAAAATAAATCCCCAAAAAAGAACAACAATAGCTCCTACAGTAACTCCAAGATAATGAAAATGGGTTTTTTCAAGAGCTTTTTCTATAGGTTCATTTAACAGGGCAAATAAAATCCCAATTGTAATTAAAACAGCCTGAATTCCTAAAAGGGTATATATAATATAACCACCACTAAACTTTATAAACGAAAAAGGAATAAGATTTAAAAGATGCATTGTAAATGAAAATATGTAATCCCAAGAAAAATACCCTATTCCAATCCAGATAATTAGCCAGATAATTCCGTTAATTATAGAAAGAACTTTTATGTCCCATCTTCCTAAATCCTTTACTGCAAGGGAAATAGCCTGAAAAAGCTCCATTTTGCACCTTTTGTATTTTAGTTATACTGAAAATATCTTAAAGCAAATAATAGTCTTAGTCTATCAGCTTAAGGAAGTCCTAAAACTTTATGGCACTGAGGAATAATTCTACTTTCTACACCTTTTTTTAGAAGTTCATCCTGAAGAATAAGAGCTTTCTTTACTCTATCTTTAAGATTACTTTCTGGTTGAAGAATAACAGTTTTGTTTTTTACTTTTTCCAAAATCTCAGGCCTATATATGTTTTCTAATTTTATGTATTCATCAATCACAAATTTTAGCTCTGAAATATACTCAATTAAATCTGGATGAATATAATAAGATGGAGGTTTTGGAGAGCAGACAATAAAAAGATTCTCATTGTATATAGACTTGATACCTTCATTCCATAATGTTCCATTTGTTTCCACTAAAACTTTATAACCACTATCTAAAAAGATTTTTATTAAATCAGGAAGTTCCTTTGTAAGAAATGGTTCTCCACCTGTTATACATAATCTTTTAAGACCAAAGCCTTCTATTTTTTCAAAAAGTTCTTTTAATGAGTATTCTTTAAACGTTTTTCCATCATAAGAATAAGGAGTATCACACCATGGACAACGGAGATTACATCCTTCAAGGCGAATAAATGAGACAGGTAAACCAACCCAGCTACCTTCACCTTCAACTGTTCTAAATATTTCAACAACTTTAATTTTTATATTGTCTTTCACCATCCTTCCATAAATAAAAAAAAGCGGGGATATTTCCCCGCTCCTTTGGTTTTTGTTAAAAATCTATTTTACTGCTGTTTTTCTGCAACTATTTCATACGCTTCTATAATATCTCCTGGTTTAATATCGTTAAAGTCCTTAAGAGTTAAACCACATTCATAACCTTTTGCAACTTCTTTAACATCTTCTTTAAATCTCTTTAGAGAATTAATCTCTCCATCATATATAACAACTCCATCTCTTACCAATCTTGCTTTTGCATTTCTTCTTATAACTCCATCTGTAACAATACATCCTGCAACAGTTCCAACCCCTTTAACCCTGAATATCTGTTTAACTTCACATGTTCCAAGGAGAACTTCTCTTTCAACAGGTTCAAGCATACCTTTAAGAGCTTTTTCTAAATCGTCTAAAACATCGTAAATAATTCCGTATATCTTAATATCAACATTTTCTTCTTCAGCTGCCTTTCTAGCTGCAGCATCAGGTCTAACATTAAATCCGATGATAATTGCATTAGAAGCAGCTGCAAGCATAACATCACTTTCAGTAATAGCTCCAATACCGCTGTGAATAATGTTTATTTTAACGTCCTCAAATTTTTCAGAAAGTTCTTCTATAGCTTTTATTAATGCCTCTAAGGAACCTTGAACATCAGCTTTTAGGATAATATTGACTTCTTTGGCTCCTGCAAGGTTTTCAAGGTGCATTCTAGTTCTTTTTGCAAGAAGTTCCTCTTCTCTTTTCTGCTTTCTAAGTTCTGCAAGCTGTCTTGCTTCTCTTTCTGATTTTTTAACAATAAACTTATCTCCTGCATTTGGAACTTCGTTAAATCCTAAAACTTCCACAGGAGTTCCTGGACCTGCCTCTTTTAACTGATTTCCTCTTTCATCAAGCATAGCCCTGACTTTACCCCATGTATAACCTGCAACAAAGTAGTCTCCAACATGCAGAGTTCCATTTTCTATAAGAACTGTTGCAACAGGTCCTCTTTTAGGGTCTAGCTTAGATTCTATAACTGTTCCCACTGCAGGTTTATTAGGATTTGCTTTAAGCTCAAGAATTTCAGCTACAAGAAGTATATTTTCTAAAAGCTCTTCAATGTTCTGTCCTGTTTTTGCAGAAACAGGAACCATTATAGTATCACCACCCCACTCTTCAGGAATAAGGCCGTACTGAGACAGTTCTCTTTTTACTCTTTCTGGGTCTGCTCCTGGTTTATCTATCTTGTTAATTGCAACAATAATAGGTACTCCTGCGTTTTTAGCGTGGTTAATAGCTTCAATAGTCTGTGGTTTTACTCCATCATCAGCAGCGACTACTAAAACAGCTATATCTGCTACTTTAGAACCTCTAGCTCTTAATGTTGTAAACGCTTCGTGTCCTGGAGTATCAAGGAATGTTATCTCTTTTCCATTTGGAAGTTGTATTTTATATGCACCAATATGCTGGGTAATTCCACCTTTTTCTCTTGCAGCAACATCTGTTTTTCTAATTGTATCAAGGAGAGTCGTTTTTCCGTGGTCAACATGTCCCATTACAGTAACAACTGGAGGTCTTTCTACTAACTCTCCTTCTTCCTCTTCTTCTCCAAGAAGTTTTTTCTTTTCTTCTTCTGGAAGCTCTTCTATTATGGAAACTTCTTCACCTTCCTTCTGAATTTCAGCTAAGAAGCCGTGTTCTTCAGCTATTTGTAGAGCCACTTCTGGGTCTATAGTCTGATTAACAGTAGCAAGGATGCCTTTTTTAAGTAGATCTGCCATTATTTGGTTTACTGGCAGTCCTAATATATCTGCTAACTCTCTTACTGTTATTACTTCTGGAATTATAGCAATCTTTAACTCTTCTTCCTGTTGAGCCTCTGAAGTTGCAGCTTTTGCTTCTTCCTTCTTCTTTTTCTTCTTTTTCTTTTTCTTAGGTTGAGGTCCCATTAATTTCTTAAGGGCTTCTAATTCTGCTTTTTCTTCCTTAGACTCCCTGTAGTCTCTCTTTTCTCTAGTTTCGGCTACTTCTACTTTTTCTTCTCTTTTTTGCTCCGTAACTTCCTCTTTTCTTTCAAACTTAGGTTTTTCTTTCTTGAATTTCTCTTTTTTAAACTCTTTTTTCTTTTCTTTAAACTCTTTCTTTACTTTTTCAGTTTTTTCTTTTGGTTTTCTCTCTTCAATTTCTTCTCTTTTCTCTACAACTTTTTCAACTTTTTCTTCTTTTATCTCTTTCTCAGGTTCCTTTTCTACTTTTTCCTTAGCTTCAACTTTAGCTTTCTCTTCAACAGCCTTTTTCTGCTCTTCTAGTTTTTTCTTTAGCTCTTCTTCTCTCTTTCTTCTTTCCTCTTCTTCTTTTTCTTTTAAAAGTTCTTTTAACTTTGCTCTTTTCTCTTTTACTTTTCTCTCTTCTTCTTCTCTTTTTCTCTTTTCTTCTATGTACTGTTTTGCTTTTTCTAAAGTGTCTTCATCTATCTCTGTAAAGTTTGTTATCTCTTCATTAAAACCAACCACCTTTAAAGCGTTAACAAGTTCTTCGTAAGGTATATTAAGCTCGTGGGATAGTTCAAACAGTCTGTACTTTCTCTTTTCTTCTTTCTTTTCTTCCTTAACTTCTTCTTGAGGTTTTGGTTCTTCTACAGGTTCTTCTGAAGGTTGTAAAAAATCTCTTAAAAGATTTACAACATCTTCATCTATTTTAGTAGAAGGAGATCTAACAGTTTTCCCTGTTAAATTTTTGATCTCCTCTGCCAATTCTTTCCAAGTTAAGCCAAATTCTTTGGCTAAATCTGATATTTTTGTCTTTTGCAACTATTGTTACCTCCTGGTATCAAGCTCTAAATATTGCTTGAGTAAATTCTTTAATTTTAACCCAAATTTAGTTTCTGGGACAAATATAATCCCAACTTCTCCTCTTCCAATAAAACTACCAAGCTCTAATTTCGTAAATAATTGAAAATATTCACCTTTATGTTCTCTTAAAATATTCCTTTTTGTTCTTTCTGCTATATCTTCAGCTAGTATTAAATACCCTTTTTTTCCCTTTCTTATCTGGGCAATAGTATCATCAAATCCTATTGTTATCTGCCTGCTTCTCCATCCAAGCTGTATCAGGTTTATAATCTGCTTTTTTAAAGAAGCTTTTATCTTTTCCTTATCTATTCCCATTTTCCTAGCTTTCTTTTCTCCAATACAATCTAGGCAGATGTAGAACCCTCTCCTTCCTTTTTTCTGGAGAGGGTCAAACTCTTTTGAAGTTTTGACAAATCTTAGAAGATTTTCTTTTTCAGTTTTTTTTTACAGAAAATACAGGTTCTTATAGGCTTATGAACCTTTTTTTCTTGGTAGCTGTTGAACTCTTTCAAAATCTTCCTCACTTAAAATATCTATATGCCATCCTGTTAGTTTATGAGCTAGTTTTGCATTTATTCCACCTTTACCTATAGCTAAAGAAAGTTCTTCTTTTGGAACAGCGACTTCTATTCTTTTTTCGTCTTCAAGAAGCCTCCATTTTTTTGGTTTAGCAGGAGCTAAGGCTCTAAGTATAAATTTAGCTGGGTCAGGATGCCACTCTATAACATCTATTTTTTCTCCTGAAAGCTCCTCTGATACAGTCTGAATTCTGCTTCCTTTTAATCCTACAACAACACCTACAGGGTCTATATTCTTATCTTTTGCATAAACTGCTACTTTTGCTCTTTCCCCTGGCTCTCTAGCTACAGCTTTTATCTCTATCTCCCCTTCCTGTATCTCAGGAACTTCAATCTCAATAAGTTTCTTTAAAAAGTTTGGATGCGTTCTAGAAAGTATAACTAAAGGCTGGTCTTCTGATGCTCTTAGAACTCTTTTTACTTTTCCTTTCTCATATATCTGGTATGTTCCATCTTTTATAACTTTAAGAATTAAAGCTCTTATTCTATCTCCTATTTTGTACTTTTCTTTCTTTATCTGCTCTTCTTCAGGAAGAATAGCCTCTACTCTACCTAAATCAACAATGATATCATTTCCTTCAAATCTTCTAACTGTTCCTGTAACAACTTTTCCTTCAAGCTCTTTGAATTCTTTATAAAGAATATTTTTCTCAACTCTTGAAACTTTGTTCTGTATAGCTTCTTTAGCAGCTGTTAAGGCAATTCTTCCTAAATCCTCTAAAGATAGAGGTATTTCAACATACTTCCCTACTTCTGCATTAGGGTCATACTTTTTAGCTTCCTCTAAAGAAATATCTCTCTTTGGATTTTCTACAAAAGGAGTAACCTTCTTTCTTAAAAACACTTTTAGTTCATCATTTTCTTTATCAAAAACTACTCTAACATTATCTTTGTATCCAAACTCCTTCTTTACAGCAGCACGGATACCTTCTATTAAAGCCTTCTCTATAACTTCTTCAGGAACATTCTTTTCCTTTGCTACTGTTTCTATAACATTTTTAAGTTTTATAGCCATCTATACACCTCTTTTAGAACTCTAAGTTTGCCTTTGATACATTTTCTAAAGGTATTTTTAACTCACAACCTTCTTCTTCTATCTTAACATTTTCATCTTCTAGACCTTTAAGTGTGCCTTTAAACACATTTTTGTTTTCAATAGGTTCTTTTGTAACAATCTTTATCTCTCTTCCTTTAAAAATCTCATACTCCTCAGGATTTTTAAGTTTTCTATTTAATCCTGGAGAGGACACCTCAAGGGTATAAGAATGAGGTATTAAATCTTCTATATCAAGTAAAGCACCTATTCTCCTGCTTATCCATTCACAGTCTTCTATACTTGTTCCTTCTTGGTTATATATATAAATCCTTAAAACAGGTTTTCCTTCTTTTATATACTCAACATCCACAAGCTTTAAGCCTCTCTCTTCTAAGAGAGGTTGTAGAAGTTCTTTTACTCTTTCAACAATATCCATAGCCAATAATACCCTCAAAAATTTACGTATTTTTACATCAGATAAATATATAAAAGTTTATAGGATTTTCAAAGATTTAGATAGATAAGATTTCTTTCTCTTTGGCCTCAGCTAGTTCATTGATTTGTTTAATATATTTATCTGTGATTTTTTGGAGTTGGTCGAGAGCTTTTTTGATTTCGTCTTCTGAAAAACCTTCATCTTTTAAGTCTTCAATAGCTTCTTTGTCATCTCTTCTTATATTTCTGATAGCTATTCTAGCCTCTTCAGCCATTTTACTAACTACTTTTACAAGTTCTCTTCTTCTTTCCTCGGTCATTGGAGGAAGTATAAGTCTTATAATATTACCTTCTGTTTGAGGATTAGCTCCAAGATTTGCTTCCTGCAAAGCTTTTTCTATGGCAGGTACTGCATTTTGATCCCATGTTTGAATTAAAATCTGAGAAGGTTCAGGAGTTGATATAGTAGCAATCTGTTTTAAAGGCATTTCTGCCCCATAATACTCAACCTTTATATTTTCAACAAGTCCTGTAGATGCTCTTCCTGTTCTTAAAGATGTAAGCTCTTCTTTGAACTTCTCTACTGCCTTCTTCATTCTCTTCTCTGCGTCCTTAAGTATATCCTGTATCATCCCAACCTCCTATCTGATAGAATAAAGCTAATATTTAATTATAACACCTATAGTGACAACTGTTTAGATAAAAGTGAGAAGATTAGATTTTAAATTTGTAAACTGATTAAATCCTTTGCAGTTGTTTTTTTATCTCTTCCATTAGTTTATTACTTATATAAAATCCTTTTTCTCTTAATTCTAATATTTTTAACAAAGGATTATTCAAAAGCCCCTTTTTGTAAGCCAACAATAAAATTCCGATGGTACCTATAATTTTAAAACCCAGTTGTTTTGCAAAAATACGTGGTTCTCTGTTATCCAAAATAAGCAAGTCAGCGTTAATTTCTTGTGCTAGAACTATTACTTCTGATTCCCCTTTGTCTAAGATTGTTCTTAATGCTTTGACCTCATCTAAATTTTTTACATTATATATTTCTATCCAACTATTGATAGCATTTTTTACTTCTAAAGTACCAGGTCTACTTTTTCCTTCCTCTACAACTTCTTGATAAACACCATAAGGAATAATTATTGTTTGAAATAAATCTTTCAACAATTCTATTTGGGAAATATTAGATAAAGCTATTAAGGGAGAAGCGTTACAAATTATTTTTTTCATAATTCCTCAATTGTTTCTAAATCTTCCTTTAAATCTTTAACATCATATTTCAATGGAATTTTGTTTTCACTAAGTTTTTCCATAAATTCCCAAACAGTTAAACCTGATAACTCCCTTGCTTTACCAAAAGATAATTTTCCTTTCTCATATAAGAATAAAGCAAGTTGTATCTTTAGTTCTGATGAAAGTTTATCTTTTGGTATATTTAGTATATTTAGAACATCGTCAGGAAGTTCCATTGTTATTTTCATAATTCAAAACCTCAAAACTTTTATATTATTTAGATTATATAATTCATGATTAGCTCTTCAAGATCATACAACTTTCAAATTGCAAAAATAGTATAAGTTTTTATTATTAAATAAACTTAAATTTGATAGAAACCAAGGAGAACTATGAAATACATTTTTGGACCTGTATACTCTAGAAGGTTTGGGGTTTCTTTGGGGGTAGATTTATCCCCTGATAAAAAAAGGTGCAATTTTGACTGTTTATACTGTGAGCTTGATAGAGCAAAACCTGTAGATAGATATGAAAATCCTCCTACTCCTGAGGAAATAGTAAAAGAAGTAAAAAACTTTCTGAAGCATAATGATTACCCTGATGTTATAACAATAACAGCTAATGGAGAACCTACACTGTATCCTTATCTTGATAAGCTTATTGACCTGCTAAAAGAGATAAAAGGAAACTCAAAACTTTTAATTCTCTCTAATGGTTCAACTATTTATAATCCAGAAATAAGAAAATCTTTATCAAAACTAGATATTGTAAAACTTTCTCTTGATGCTGCTGAAGAAAAAACGTTTAGAAAAATAGACAGGGGATTAAAGGATATAGAAGTTTCTCAGATTATAGAAGGAATGAAAGCATTTAGAAAAGAGTTTTCAGGAGAACTAATAATAGAAATCTTAGTAGTTAAGTATGTCAATGACTCTATTGAGAATATAAAGAAGATAGTAGAGGCTCTAAAAGAGATAAAACCAGATAGAGTTGACCTCGGGACTGTAGACAGACCCCCTGCTTACAGAGTATTTCCTGTATCAAATGAGAAACTTCACCAGTTAGCAGGTTTTCTGAAAGATTTTAATGTTAATGTTGTTGAAAGAAAGTATGATAAGAGCTATCAGTTTGATTTGTCTGAAGAAGATATTATAAAAACTATCTCAAAAAGACCTTTAACAGAAGAAGATATACAAAGTACATTTTCTCTAGAAAGTAGAAAAGTGTTAGAGAAACTTTTAAAAGAAGATATCTTAAAAATAGAGGAAAAAAACGGAATGTCTTTTTACGTGCTAAACAGATAAACTCTGCTTTTGTTCATAAAAGAGAATTTATAATCTGTAGTATTCTATCTTAATCAAAAAATCTTTCAGAGGCTTCCCATGGTTATAGATACTGTCTGTACTTACTGCGGTGTAGGTTGTGACATATCCTTTGAAGTAAATGGAAAAATAAAAAAAGCCTTTGCCAGAAAGGAAGGAGAAGTAAGTCAGGGAAAGCTGTGCATAAAAGGAAGAAAAGGCTGGGAGTATCTCTACTCATCAAACAGAATAAAAGAAGCTAGAATAAAAAAATCATTTATTGAAAAACATAAAGAGATTTTTCCTGAATATATAAAAAATCAACTGTCTAATCTGAAAGATTATAATAAAGATTTCTATAAATGCGATTACAACCTAGCCTATGACATTACAGCTTGGAAGTTAAAGCAGATAAAAGAAGAATACTCTCCATACTCTATAGCAGGAATAGGTGGAGCAAGAACAAGCTGTGAAAGTAGTTATATATTTCAAAAGTTTATAAGAGAATATATTGGTTCTCCTCATATAGATAACTGTGCTAGGGTTTGTCATTCCCCATCTTTAAAAGGAATGAGAACTACCATAGGAGAAGGAGCAGCAACAAACCCTTTTAACGATATATACAACACTGAATTTCTTATTGTTATAGGTTCAAACACAACAGAGGCTCACCCAATAGTAGCAAATAGAATATTAGATGTAGTTAGAAAAGGAGTGGGTCTTGCTGTTATTGATGTAAGAGAAATCTTTTTATCAAAGTTTGCTAAGTATCAGCTAACAATTCCTTTTGAATCTAACCTATTAGTTTTAAACATGATGGCAAGAGTTATCCTTGAAGAAAAACTATACAACGAAGATTTTATAAAAAGCAGAACAAAAGGATTTGAAGAGTATAAAGAAAGGATACTATCTGATCCTTATGCAAATCCTGAGCTATTTAAAGAGATAAAAGGATATGAAGACCTAACAGAAAAGATAAAACAGGTAGCAAGGGAGTATGCAATAAAAAAATCAATGATACTTTGGGGACTTGGAATAACTGAGCATATTGATGGAAGTTACAGTGTAATGGCTATTACCCATCTTGCTATGCTAACTGGGAATATTGGAAAAAAAGGGGCTGGGCTTATTCCTCTAAGGGGACAGAATAATGTTCAGGGAACCTGTGATGTTGGGTGCTTACCTTACTACGCACCTGATTACAAAAAGCCTAAAGAGATTGGACTTATGACCCCTGAGATAATAGATGCTGTCTTAGAAGGGAAGATAAAAGCTATATACAATATAGGAGAAGATATAGCCCATATTCATGCAAACCAAAACAAAATAAGAAAAGCATTAGAAAAGCTTGAATTTCTTGTGGTAAATGAGCTGTTTCCTAATGAGATAACTCAGTTTGCTGATGTTATCTTTGGAGTAAAAAGTGCATATGAGAAGGAAGGAGTTTATATTAATGCAGAAAGAAGACTTCATCTTTCCCAGCCTGTTGTTGAAAGCAATCTTCCAGATGACTGGGAAGTTTTAAATGAGATAGCAAAAAGATTTGGATTTAAAACAGATTATAAAACATCTGAAGATGTGTGGAATGAGGTTAGAGTTGTAGCTAACGAGAGATTTTCTGGAGCTAGCTATGAAAAGCTGAAAAAAAACAGACTAAAAGGTCTTCAGTGGCCTGTAAAAGAAAAAGATACTCCAATTCTCCATAAAGAGAAATTTAGAACAAAAGATGGCTATGGAAGATTTGTGTATAAGCAGTGGGAAAAAAGGGGAATGGTTAAAGAACTGTTAGAAAAAAAGGAGGTTGAAGGATTTTATCTAACAACAGGAAGAAATATCTTTCACTATAACAATGCAGCTCAAACAAAAAACTGTCCTTCTCTTATCTCAAAAATAGATGAAGATATTATTTTAGCTAGCGAGGAGGACAGGGAAAGATTAAACAGCGCAGAGAAAGTTATCTTAAAATCAAAATATGGAGAAAGTTCTCCACTAAGAATTAAATATGTAAAAGAGATAAAAAAAGGCACCCTATACACAACATTTCACTTTGCAAAAAGCAGAATAAACTTCCTGTTTGGAGATGAAGGAGACAGCTTTATAAAAACATCTAGATTCAAATCTGTAAAGGTTAAAGCCATACCAATCAAATAGCTTAAAAAATAAAAAGGCAACAAAATTAGATGACTTTAATTCCTATCAATTTATGTTTATGGTTGTATGATACGATTAGAAAAGTATCTATTCTCATAAAATTCACAGGATAAATAAATGGCAAAATTTGATAAAACATTAAGAGATATAATCCAAAACATACCTCAAAAGTTTGTAAGCATTTTAACGAGAAAGAAAGGTAAAAAAATCCTTGATAACACTTTCCCTTCTACGAAAGAAAGAGTAGCTGATTTAGTTTTACAGTTAGAAGATGGAACAATTTTTCATTTAGAACTGCAAACACAAAACGATAAAAACATGTCTTTTAGAATGCTTGAATATTATTTGTTGTTAAAACAAAGATATCCTGATAAACCTATTAATCAGATGGTTTTATATGTAGGAGATGGAAGACCAAACATGCCAAGCTCTTTAGAAACAGATAACCTGAGATTTAGCTATGAGATAAGGGATATAAAAGATATAAAATGCAAAGAGCTTTTAGAAAGTGATAGTTTAGAGGATAAAATACTTGCAGTTTTATGCAAAGTTGAGGATTTTGAAGGGTATATATATGGATTAACAAAAGAACTGTTAAAGCTACCAGAAAAACAAAGAGCAGACTATATTAGAAGGCTATTGATAGTATTAAACTATAGACCTAAATTAAAGATGAAGTTGAAAATGCTTATGGAGGAAAGAAAAATGCCTTTAACTATAACAGAGGAAATGGCAAAAGAAGACCCTTTTTATGATTTAGGGTTTAAGAAAGGAAAGGAGGAGACCAAAAAAGAAGATGTAAGGAATTTATATCGGAAGTTGAAATTGTCTCCTAAACAAATAGCAGATATTTTAAACGTTCCTGTGGATTTCGTTGAAAAAGTCATTAAAGAAAATGAGTAAATGTAAATGCTGTACTTAATCAGTATTTAATATACCAGTGCTACTTGCTAAAAGCAAATAGGAAAACCCATCTATTAAAGTTATTCCTGTCTAACGAAGGATAGGAAAAAATTCCTATCCTTTATATAAAAACTTAATTTCATTTAGTTTGTTTATAATGCTTATCACTTTTTCTTTAAGTTCTTTAAATGTATTTTCAAACTCTTCATCCCCGCATTCCACAGAATCATAATTAACTACATACTCCATAAGACTGTTTAGTTTATCTAAATCCTGATTTATTTCTATATAGATAGCATTTAAATCAGGGTACTTTTCCATAGCTGTTTTTAGCTTTGTTGTAAACCATCTGTAAAACTCTGTTTCATATATTGGGATAAACCTTTTTTGAGCAACCATTTTAGGAAGCATTGCAATCCAGTCTGTAAAAAGACCTTCTCCTTCAACAAAAATCTGTCCATCACCTATATTAAATTTAAACAGATTATCTTCCATAGATTTAATAGCATTTCTTGTATTAATAGAGCTGTTTTCAAGTTCACCAAATACAACTTTAAAAGAACCTATTCCTCTATTTATAGTTTTTACGTGACCTTCAACATTCTTTAGTGCTTTTTCTTGTGAACCTAAAAGTTTGTTTATCTCTGTTATGGCGTTTGTTATACCTTTAACTTGGGTTCTTATTTCCTTAACAGCTTCACCTGTTTTGTACATTGAATTTTTAACATTTATTGCTTCTTTTGCTTTTTCTTCTAGCTGTTTTGCCAAATTCATTATTGCTTCAGAGATAGAACTTACTATATTCCCTATCTCCTGAGCTGAGTTT
>JALWKR010000129.1 GCA_027081375.1 Persephonella sp. | reverse complement strand
GAAAAAGTTTGCATCAGAAGGGTAAACTTTAACATTTTCTATTTGAGATACTTCTTTTACTACTCTTTCTCTTTCTTTTTTAATTATATCAACCTGCTTTTTTATCTCTTCCTTTCCTTCTGTTAATACTATCTCCCCTATTACCTGAGTTGGATATGTTATGTTGAAAGGTGGTCTAGCTTTGTCAATCTCTTTGGCTATCTCTTCATTCGCAATTAAAACTCCAAGTCTAATACCTGCAAGACCAATTTTAGACATAGTTCTTAAAACAACTAAATTTTCTCTATTTAATGCTTCTTCTACAAAATCTTTTTTATCAGAAAAATCTATATAAGCTTCATCGACAGCTGTAAAAACGTTATTATCTGCAACATACTTTATAAGCTCTCTATCAAATGTGTTTCCTGTAGGATTATTAGGAGAGGCAAAGAAGGAAAGAACAGGTTTTTTTTCTAAAGCTTTATCTATCTCTTCCTTCTTAAGCTGAAAGTTTTCGTCTAAAGGAAACTCTACTTTTTCTCTTCCTACTATATCAGCTGACACCTGATACATAGGAAATGTAGGAATAGGATACATTACAGGCTCATTTATTTTCCCTACTATTATTGTCAAAAGCTGTATAAGTTCATCTGAACCGTTCCCTAAAACTAGATTTTCTGGCTTTACTCCATAAAAGTCAGCTATAACCTCTTTTAATCTTTGAGAGGTTGGGTCTGGGTATCTTTGAAATGGAATCTTTTTAACTGCTTCAGCTATTTTTTCTTTAAGCCAATCTGGAAGTTCAAAGGGATTTTCATTAGAAGAAAGTTTAATTTTACACGGAGTTGTTTCTGTTTTATAGCTTTTAAAATTTTTTATTCTGTCAAGAAACATTTAATCCTCCAGTTGATTTTTCACAAAATCCCTTAGTTTTATTACTGCATCATATATATCTCCGTAAAAGTCTAAATCAAAACATAAAGAGGTAGAACAACCTGTAGATATTAACATATCATCCATTTCCCTAATCTCATCAATAAAATCAGGAAAAGAAACAGTTGTTTTACTTTCTATCTCATCTATTAAATCCTGTATAGAAGAAATATTTTCCACATCAAGATTAAAATCAGAGGCTAACGCTTTTAGATAGTTTATAGCTGCGTTTTGAAGGTGGTGGAAAACAAGACCATCATCACACATATCGACATCTATGTATTCTTCAGCTTTTGAAAGCTGGCTATGGGCAATTTCTAAATATTCTTTTTTATCCATGGTTTGAAAATCACCCCTTTAATTGCAGTTATATTATATTTTTTATCAGATTTTGAAGGGATTTTCTTTTTGTGAATATATTTTATTATGATGTAGTTAATGATTTTGTTAACAAATGTATCTTTTTTATCAGTTTTAAATCTTTTTAGAATTTTTAAAAATTTCTTTTCATCTATAATCCCAAATAAAAAAGCTGCTGCTACTAAAAAAGGTATACCTGGGAGTACAGGAAAAATTACTCCCAGAATACCTAGTATTAGAAGCAAAAAACCAAGGATATATCTCATTTTTTCTTAGCTACTTTATTAGCCCACTCCCATATTTCTTCGTCAGATATGTCTAAGTTATGCTCAACTACGTACTCTTTTAATACTTCAAATATTTTTTCAGGTTTTGCTAAAGCTCTGCCTTTGTCTGGAGTTGGGTCTTTTACAAGTCCATAAATCTGTCTTCCTTCATGCCATTCTGGAAGATACTCTGTTATAGGCAGGCTTTCTTCAGTTGTAAATAAAAGACAGTGGCAGTATTTTAATGCCTGCATCTCATCACATGCACAGATCCATCTTCTTCTCTTTACTTCTTCCTGTTTGTCAGGATAAAAGTTACACGGACATAAAGGTTTACCAAGCTCCTGAACGTGAGCTGCTAATCCCTGTATCACTGCTTCTGCAGCCTCTTTATTTGGATTTACAACTGTTCCAGACTTTTTAGAAAAGTTCTCAGCAAACTTTTTCATTTTTTCTAAAATTTCAGGTTTTACCTCTGTCATTTTTTCCTCCTAAGCTCCTTTTCTTTTCAAGAATAATATATGTTTATGTTAGAGGTATATAATGAGTTTTATCATTTTAACATATTGGCTATTTTTGGATATTTAGAGAATAAATAAACTTCAAAGGAGGGTAGCGAAATGAAAAAATTAATAGTTACTTCTTTATCAGTATTAATTGCCTTTTCTATAGCTAATGCTAAAACAGTTAAACTGAAGGAACCTCCTGAAGAACTTGGGAAGTACTATCCACCTAACTCTGATAAGTTTGAATTTTTAACAAATATGTATCAGCTATCAACATCTTTTACTGGTGTTTTTGCAAACATACAGGAAAAGCAGTGGGACAAAGCGTTAAACTGGGCTGAAAAAATGAAAGATCATTACTTTAAGATTGGAAAACTTGTTAAAAAATGGGATAAAGTTCTAAGAAAAGAAGCAATGAACAACCTTGTTGAAGCAGTAAAATCAAAAGATGTAGCTTCTGTGAAAAAATATGCAAATATTGTTGGAAAAACCTGTGTACAGTGTCATAAAAACTATCAGCTTCCAACAAAAATAAAGTATCATTTCCCTTCATTTGATACATCTTCTATAGAAGACCCTGTTACAGGAGTAGAATACGGTGTTCATGATTATATGAAAAAAGTGACCAATGATATGAAACTACTTAAGATTTATCTTATGCAAGGGGATAAAACTAAAGCTGTAAAGTCAGGAAATAACTTTATTAAGAGATTTGAAGGTCTTCAGCAGATGTGTTCAGACTGCCACACAAATAAAGCCTCTGAAGAGATTTATTTTAGCAAAGAAATAAAAGGAAAACTTTCTACATTAAAAGAGGCTTTAATAAAGGGTGACAAGGATAAAGTATCTTCTTCTTTAGGATATATAGGGATAAACAACTGTAGTAAATGTCATAATGTCCATCAGATACCTGCTATGCTAAAGGAAAAGTTTGAAAAATAGCTTCTGAGAAATATCACTGACAGAAAAACTGTATAGTCTATAATACACAGACAAAAGAACTATCTAAGAGGTGATTTTATGGTAAATACACAGGAAAGAAAGCCTTCTATTCTTATTTTTAAAGGGCATCCAGAGAAGTTTCAAACACAGGTTGCTCCAACTTTTGAGTTTGATAATATAGAAACATATATGGAAATACCTTTTGAAGTTTATTTAGATTTACCTGAAGAGGAAAAAGCGTTTGTAGAGGGTTTTAACAAATATATTGACGGAGATATGAAAGGAGCTAGAAGAGAACTTGCAAAAGCAGCTTCCAAAATAAATGAAGCTAGATATATGTTTATCCTTGTTAACTACATATTAGGGAAAAAAAGGGAAGCTCAAATACTGTCTGCAGACCTTAAGAAAAAATGGGATAGATTTATCCAAACATGGAGAGTTCCTATCCTTGTTGTTCCTTTTAGCTCAGGAGACAAAGCTCTATATATTTCTATAGACGATAAAGGTCTTCAGGCTTTAGGATATTTATTAGAAGGAAAAACACCTGAAGAAGTAGCCTTTTTAATGGGGTTATAAATGGAGATATTTATTAGAGAAAATGCTCCATACGTTCTCACAGCCTTAATGGCTGATGGGGGACAGTATGGAGAAGTTTTTTTTGAAGATACAAAAAGTCTTGTTTTAAAACTTGAAGATAATAAGCTTGAAATTCCTATTGAGGGAAGGGACACAGGAGTAGGAATAAGACTTATAAAAGATTTCCAAACAAAATATGGTTATACTTCTGAGTTTACAAAAGAAAATCTACTTGAAATAGCCAAAACCATAGCTTCAAAAGAAGGAGAAGGAAAGATAAAGGTAGGTCATAAATACGCTAAAGCCTTTACTCCTGTAATAAAAGACCCTGATGATATCTCTTACTCAATAAAAAAGGACATACTTGAAAGAGCTAATGATATAGCAAGGAGCTATGACCAGAGAATAAAACAGGTTAAGATTTTTCTAAAAGAGCAAAAAAGAAAGATACTTATAATAAATACAGATGGAGAAATTATAGAAGACAGTCAAGTAAGAATAAACTTTTATGTAGAAACAATAGCCTCTGATGGAAAAAATATGTACAGGGGCTATGAAAGTACTGGTGGCAGTATAGGTTACGAGCTTTTTGATGAAGATTATGTTGATATTATAGACTTTGTGGCTACAAAGTCAGCAGAAAGGGCAGTTTTAGGACTTACAGCTAAACCAGCCCCAGCAGGAAAATTTACTGTTGTTATTTCTTCTCAGGCTGGAGGAACTATGATACATGAAGCTGTTGGACATGGTTTAGAAGCAGACCTTGTTCAACAGGGGCTATCTGTTTATGCTAACAGATTAGGAGGAAAAGTAGCTTCTGAGTTAGTAACAGTTATAGACAGTGGTACTGAAGTAGGTAAAAATGGATTTTTAAACTTTGATGATGAAGGAGTTCCTTCAAGAAAAAATGTTTTAATAGAAAATGGTTTTCTTGTTGGATACATGTACGATAGATTAA
>JALWKR010000128.1 GCA_027081375.1 Persephonella sp. | reverse complement strand
TAAATCCCCATTCTTCTCCAATTGTAGAGAAAATAAAATCTGTATGTTGTTCTGGTAAAAAAAACAGTTTAGATTGGGTTCCTTGTAGAAAACCTTTTCCAAATATTTTCCCTGAGCCTATAGCAATCTGAGATTGGATTATATTGTAAGCTGTTCCAAAAGGGTCACTTTCAGGTTTTAAAAAAGCTAAAATTCTATTTTTTTGGTAAGGTTTTAAAAAGTTCCAGATAAGCGGAGAGGATACAATACCTAAGATAATAGAAATAATAATATATTTTTTAGGGATATTTGCTACAAACAAACCAACAAGAACAGGAAACAGTATCATAATAGATGTTCCTAGGTCAGGTTGTTTCAATGTTAGCAAAACAGGTATTGAAACAATTAAAAGAACTTTAACAATATCTAAAAAGCTTATTTTCTCATGTATTTGGCCTAAAACTCTTGCAGTAACTAAAATAATAATAAGCTTCATAAACTCAGAAGGCTGTATATTAATTGGACCTATGGCTATCCATCTTGTAGCACCAAGTATTTTTTTCCCCTTAAAAAGAACTATAACTAGAAGAATTACTCCTATAAGATAAAAAACTATTGAAAACTTAGCAATTTTTTTGTAATCGATTGTAGCAATTGCAAAAGCTAATGTTATTCCAGTTAAAGCAAAAATACCCTGCTTTATATACAGATATTTAAATTCATGAATTGTTGCACTGTACATATTAATAACCCCCCAGAGGACAACAAATAAAACAGCAATTATAAGGGGAGGATCTAAAGTTTTAAGAAACTTAATTATTTTTCTCAAAGTATCCTGCCTCATAAAATTTCTCTATAATATCCTTTGTAATTGGAACAGCTGTTTTACTACCTCCAATACCATGTTCTACAAAAACAGATATTACAAACTTTGGATTTTTATATGGTGCAAAATCTACAAACCAAGCATGGTTTTGAAGTTCCCATTTATCTGTTTTATGTTGATGGTCTACATGCCTATAAACCTGAGCTGTTCCTGTTTTTCCTGCGTTTTTTACAGGGGCATCCCTTAAATCTTTTGCAGTTGCTCTGCTTCCGTAAACAACTAAATAGAGACCTTTTTTAACAGTGTTTATAAACTCTTTTTTTATATTAAGTTTCCTTATAAGTTCAGGTTTGATTTCAATGTATCTGTTTAAAGTTGGATCAAAATATGCTTTTAAAAGATGTGGTTTATATACATAACCCCCATTTGCAATAGGAGCAATTATTTTTACACTATCAAAAGGTGTTATAGCTAGAAACCCCTGTCCAATACTGTAGTTAACAGTATCTCCTAAATACCAAGGCTCACCTATATATTTTTTCTTCCATTCAGGAGTAGGAATTCTTGATGTTCTTCTCTCTATTCTAGGATTAAGTTTCTCTCCTAAACCAAATAAATGGGCATATTTGCTTATATTTTTAGCTCCTAGCTCAATACCAACCTGATAAAAAAATGTGTCGCAAGACATCTCAAGAGCACGTTTAACGTTAATCTTTCCACATCCACTTAAATCCCAGTTCCGATACTTCCATTTTCCTATCTGGATAAATCCTTTACTTTCTATTTTCTTATTTGGAGTGATAACTCCTTCTTCTAAAGCAGCTGCAGCTACAATTATTTTAAAAATAGAACCAGGAGGATATAATCCTCCTATAACTTTATTAAATAGAGGTTTGTATTTATTGCTAATTAATTCTTCCCACTCTTTTTTTGAAAATCCTTTAACAAATTTTTGAAGGTCATATATAGGATAGCTTAGCATTGCTAAAATCTGATAGTTATTAGGGTCTAGAATTGTAATTGCTCCTGATTTTTGCTTTGATTTTTCAAAAGCCTCATAGATAAGTTTCTGCATTTTTGTATCTATAGTTAAATAAATATCTTTTCCTCTTATAGGAGGTTTTTCCCACAGAACTTTTTTTATTCTTCCTAAAGCATCTACCATAACAGCCTTAATACCGAAACTTCCTGTTAAATAATCATCGTACATTTTTTCAACACCCTGTTTACCTATCAGCATGTCAGGAAGTAATGAAGGATTTTTCCTTAAATCTTCTTTTGAAGGATATCCTACATAGCCAATTATGTGAGGAATATATTTAGTATGTTCTGTGTATATACGCTTAGGTCTAGTCTCTATATAAACTCCTTCAAATTCAAAAGGGTGTGCATAGAAATTCTTAATCTGTTCTTTAGTTAAATTTTTAAATATTGTAACTTTTTGAGAGAAACCTTTTTCAATCCTTTTTTTTATTTTTTCAGTTAAATCTATATTTAGATACTTTTTTAGATTATATTTAAGTTCATCAACTCTATTTTTCACATCATATGGATAAACATACAAATTAAACACAGGTTTATCATAGGCTAGTAATATACCGTTTCTGTCGTATATTTTACCTCTAGGAGGTAGTGTTATTAGAATTTTAAGATGATTTTTTGTAGATAAAGCTCTATATTCCTCTCCTTTTATTATCTGCAAGTAGGCAAGTCTAAAAAGTAAAACAAAAAATATACCTATTAGCAGAAATACTAGAAATCTAACCCTTTTTATACTCATCTATTATGTAATACACCCCAAAAATTAAGAAGTTTAATAGTATGTAAAAAATAAACTTAGAAGATATATAAAATATTCCACTTTTTAAGAATGTAAAAATTAATTTAGACAAAATGTCTATAACAGATAATATCACTATAATCGCCACTTTAAGATAGAATCCAGATGTAAAGAAAAATTTTTTAACAGGTAAGGTCATAGTTACAACAATATTTTTTATAAATAAATTAGCTGGAAATAAAGAAGAAAAAAAATCCTGTAGTAAAGCAACTACAGTAGTTACTTTATATGCATTTCGTGGCGTATTGTTTAGTGAGTACAGGATTATATAGATTGTTATCAAATCTGGGGTTAATTGATATATAGAGAAGTACTTTATAAAAACAGAGGTCTGAAAGACAAGTAAAATAATAGGTACTAGATATATAATTGTGCTACTCCTTTTTGTACTTTTCTCAAAAAATTTTATTATAAAATTTAAAAGCAGTTTTCTAAATATATGTTAGTTTGAGGAATAATGAACAAAGACATAGACCTACTTTTAGAAGTTTATATAGAAGGTGAGGATTTATCTTTAAAGGATTTAAAGATAAAGAAAGAAATTACAATAAAAAAACCTTTTCTATTTGCTACAATAAATAAAACTCCATATTTCAAGATTAAATTTCTAAAGAAAGATGATATTTCTATTTTTAAAGTAGTAAAGATTTTTAATGTTAAAGAGATGGAAAACTTAAAAATATTGTTAGGAGAATAGATATATGGCAGTTATTTTAGATGGAAAAAGCTTGGCTCAAAAAATAAAAGACCAATTAAAACAAGAAGTTGAAGAGTATATAAAAAAAGGTTTAAGAAAACCAGCCTTAGCTGTTATTCTTGTTGGAAACGATCCTGCAAGTGAAGTTTATGTAAGGAATAAACGGGAAAGTTGCTCTTATGTCGGTATAAACTCGTTGTTTTTCCATCTATCAGAGGATACTACGCAAGAAGAACTTCTAGAATTAATAGGAAAACTTAATGGAGATGAAGATGTTGATGGAATCTTAGTTCAACTTCCTCTTCCATCTCATATAAGCACATCAGAAATTATTGATGCTATTAATCCTAAAAAAGATGTAGATGGTTTTCATCCAATAAATATAGGTAAACTTGCAACTGGACAGGACGATGGAATAATTCCGTGTACTCCCCTTGGTATATGGATTATGTTAAAACACTACAAAATAGACATTCTCAAAAAAGATGTAGTGATAGTTGGGGCAAGTAATATTGTAGGAAAACCAATGTCTTTACTTTTTCTTAAGAACGAGGATTCTACTGTTACTATTTGCCATAGAAATACAAAAGATTTAGCAAAACATACTAAAAACGCAGAAATTCTAATTGTTGCTGTTGGAAAACCTAATCTAATAACAGCTGATATGGTAAAAGAAGGAGTAGTTGTTATAGATGTTGGAATAAATAGACTGGAGAATGGTAAATTAGTTGGAGATACAGATTTTGAAAACATAAAGGAAAAAGCTTCAGCTATAACCCCTGTTCCTGGTGGTGTTGGTCCTATGACTGTTGCGTCTTTGTTAATTAATACAATAAGCATTTACAGGCAAAAAATGGGTTTTTCTAAACATCCTTTAACAGAAGTGTAGCTTTGTTTTGATAAAATAACTTTCTTAAGAATGTAAATAAATATTGAGGTTATATAAATGGACGAAAAAATCCTTTCTGCCCATGGATTAACTGTTGAGGAATACAAAAGAATTGTTGAGCTTATAGGTAGAGAGCCTAACGAGGTTGAGCTTGGAATATTTGGAGCTTTATGGAGTGAACACTGCTCTTATAAATCCTCAAAACCATTTTTAAAAGTCTTCCCAACAGAAGCACCATGGGTTCTGCAGGGTCCTGGTGAAAATGCTGGGGTTGTGGAGATAGATGATAAATATGCTGTAGCC
>JALWKR010000127.1 GCA_027081375.1 Persephonella sp. | reverse complement strand
TCAAGCATTATATTATATATTAGACTTTAAAAATTTTTGTTATGAAATATCAGATATTTAATACAGTCTAATCTATCTAAATTTCTATGTCCTTAAATTCAGTGAAATTTTTTGCTTTTCAAATATTTACTTAAAATTAAAAATGGTATATAATATTAGTTTGTTCTCTCTTTGGACTTTCAAATATGAGTTTGATTTTATAAAATCAGTCTTTATTTGACTGAAAAAGCTTTATTTATTATAATTTTAGCTTGTTTTTATATTTTGAAGGAGGTATTAGTGTGCCAACAATAAACCAGTTAGTTAGAAAAGGTAGAGAAAAAGTTAAGAAAAAATCCAAAGCACCTGCTTTAGAAGGAAATCCTCAAAAAAGAGGTGTTTGTGTAAGGGTTTATACAACAACCCCTAAGAAGCCAAACTCTGCTTTAAGGAAAGTTGCAAGGGTAAGACTTTCTAACGGTTATGAAGTTACTTGCTATATACCAGGTATAGGACATAATCTTCAGGAGCACTCAATTGTTCTTGTTAGAGGTGGAAGGGTAAAAGACCTCCCTGGTGTTAGATATAAGATTATTAGAGGAGCTCTTGACGCTGCAGGTGTTAAAGATAGAAGACAATCCCGTTCTAAATATGGAACAAAAAGACCAAAACAATAAATAAGAGGTAAGAAAGATGCCAAGAAAAGGACCAGTAAAACCAAGAGAAATAATGCCAGACCCAATTTATAAAGATGTTCTTGTTCACAAATTAATAAATAAAGTAATGAAAGATGGTAAAAAATCAAAAGCTGAAAAAATAGTATATACAGCAATGAAAATATTAGCTGAAAAAACAGGTGAAGAGCCTTTAGCAGCCCTTCACAAAGCAATTGAAAATATAAAACCTATTTTAGAAGTTAGACCAAGAAGGGTTGGTGGTTCTACATATCAGGTTCCAATGGAAGTTCCACCAAGAAGACAGATATCTCTTGCTTTAAGATGGCTTGTTGAAGCTGCAAGAAGCAGAAGTGGAAAAGGAAACTACACAATGATTGAAAAATTAGCAAATGAACTTTATGACGCATATAACGAAAGAGGGGCTGCTGTTAAGAAGAAAGAAGATACTCATAGAATGGCTGAAGCAAATAAAGCGTTTGCTCATTACAGATGGTAATAAAATCAGATTGCCTAATTAATGAAAATTAATAAATTTATCTGCTTTAATCAAAAGATTTTGGAGGAAAAAAGAAAATGGCAAGGCAAGTGCCAATTGAAAAATTAAGAAACATAGGTATTGTTGCTCACATTGACGCAGGAAAAACAACTACAACGGAAAGAATCCTGTTCTATACAGGTAAAACATATAAGATTGGTGAGGTGCACGAAGGTGCAGCTACTATGGACTGGATGGAACAGGAGAAAGAAAGAGGTATTACAATTACCTCTGCAACAACAGCTGCGTACTGGAAAGGATATCAGCTAAACATAATTGATACACCAGGGCACGTTGACTTTGGAGTTGAAGTTGTTCGTTCAATGAAAGCTCTTGATGGTATTGTGTTTGTTTTTTCTTCAGTTGAAGCTGTTCAGCCACAGTCTGAAGCAAACTGGAGATGGGCTGATAAATTTGGTGTTCCAAGAATAGCTTTTGTAAACAAAATGGACAGGGTAGGTGCAGATTTCTTCAAAGTTTATGAAGATATGATTGAAAAGCTTGGAACAAAACCTGTACCTATACAGGTTCCTATAGGAAAAGAGGATAACTTTGAAGGTGTGGTAGATCTCTTTGAGATGAAAGCTTATATCTGGAGAGGAGATGAGCTTGGGGCTAAATATGATGTAACAGATGAGATACCAGAAGATGTTAGACCTGTAGCTGAAGAATGGCGTGAAAAAATGATAGAAGCTATTGTTGAAACTGATGAAGAGTTAATGGAAAAGTACCTTGAAGGTGAGGAAATATCTGTAGAAGAACTAAAGAAAGCTTTAAGAAAGGCTACTATAAATAGAGAGCTTGTTCCTATGCTCTGTGGTTCTGCTTTCAAAAATAAAGGGGTTCAACCGTTACTTGATGCTGTTATAGATTTCCTTCCTTCTCCAGTGGATGTTCCACCTGTTAAAGGAGTAAACCCACAAACTGGAGAGGAAGAAGAAAGACATGCATCTGATGATGAACCATTCTGTGCCCTTGCATTCAAAGTTATGGCAGACCCTTACGCAGGGCAGCTTACGTACTTTAGAGTTTACTCTGGTGTAGTTAAAGCTGGAGATACAATCCTTATCGCAAATAAAAACAAAAAAGTTAGAGTTGGTAGAATTCTAAGAATGCATGCTAACCAGAGGGAAGAAATTACAGAAGTTTATGCAGGAGATATCGCTGCTGCTGTAGGACTTGACACTGTTACAGGGGATACACTTTCAGACCCTAACCATCCGATAGTTCTTGAATCTATGGAATTCCCAGAGCCTGTTATTGCTATGGCTATTGAGCCAAAAACAAAATCTGATCAGGAAAAGCTTTCACAGGTATTAAATAAATTTATGAAAGAAGACCCAACATTCAAAGTAACTGTTGACCCTGAAACTAACCAGACTCTTATTCACGGAATGGGTGAGCTCCACCTTGAGATTATGGTTGACAGAATGAAGAGAGAATACGGAATTGAAGTTAACGTAGGTAAGCCGCAAGTTGCATATAAAGAAACAATCAAGAAAAAAGCTGTTGGTGAAGGTAAGTTTATTAGACAGTCTGGTGGTAGAGGTCAGTACGGTCACGCAATTATTGAAATTGAGCCTCTTGAAGGAAAAGATTATGAGTTTGTAGATAAAATTGTTGGTGGTGTAATTCCAAAAGAATACATTCCAGCTGTTGATGCAGGCATTCAGGAAGCAATGCAAAACGGTGTAGTTGCTGGATACCCAATGATTGGTGTTAAAGCAACACTATTTGATGGTTCATTCCACGAAGTTGACTCATCTGAAATAGCTTTCAAAATTGCAGGTTCAATGGCATTTAGAGAAGCTGCTCAAAAAGCAGATCCTGTTCTCCTAGAACCTATTATGCTTGTTGAAGTAGATACTCCTGAAGAGTATATGGGAGACGTTATGGGAGACCTCTCTAAAAGAAGAGGTAAAATCTTAGGTTCTGAGAAAAAAGGAACAACAATGACAATAAAAGCAGAAGTTCCTTTAGCTGAAATGTTTGGATATGCCACAGACCTTAGATCATTAACACAGGGTAGAGCTACATTCTCTATGGTATTCCAAAAATATGAAGAAGTACCTAAAAATATTGCTGATGAAATAGCTGGCGAAAGAGCCAAAGCTACTAGTTAAAAATTTGAAAATAAAAGGAGGTAAATAGATAAAATGGCAAGAGAGAAGTTTGAAAGGAAAAAAGAGCACGTAAACGTAGGTACAATAGGACACGTAGACCACGGAAAAACAACATTAACAGCTGCTATAACATACGTATTATCTAAAAAAGGACTAGCTCAGTTTATTGGATACGGTGATATTGATAAAGCTCCTGAAGAAAGAGATAGAGGTATCACAATAAACATCACTCACGTTGAGTATGAAACTGAAAAAAGACACTATGCACACGTTGACTGTCCTGGACACGCTGACTACATCAAGAACATGATCACTGGTGCTGCTCAGATGGACGGTGCTATCCTCGTTGTTTCTGCAGCAGACGGTCCAATGCCACAAACAAGAGAACACGTTCTCCTTGCTAGACAGGTTAACGTTCCTTACATCGTTGTATTCCTCAACAAATGTGACATGGTAGATGACGAAGAGCTTTTAGAGCTTGTTGAACTTGAAGTAAGAGAACTTTTAAATAAATACGAATTCCCAGGAGACGAAGTTCCAGTAATCAGAGGATCAGCTCTTGGAGCATTAAACGACGAAGAGAAATGGGTTAAGTCAGTAGAAGAGCTTTTAAATGCAATGGACGAATACATTCCAACCCCTGAAAGAGCAACAGACAAACCATTCCTTATGGCAATAGAAGACGTATTTACAATCTCAGGAAGGGGAACAGTTGTAACAGGAAGAGTAGAAAGAGGAACATTAAAAGTTGGAGAAGAAGTAGAGATAGTTGGAATGACAGATGAGATTAAGAAGACAGTTGTAACTGGAATAGAGATGTTTAGAAAGACACTAGACGAAGCAGTAGCAGGGGATAACGTAGGGGTGCTTTTAAGAGGAATAGGAAAAGACGAAGTAGAAAGGGGACAGGTATTAGCGAAACCAGGAACAATAACACCACACAAGAAGTTTAAAGCACAGGTATATATTCTTTCAAAAGAGGAAGGAGGAAGACATACACCATTCTTTGTAGGATACAGACCACAGTTTTACATAAGAACAGCAGACGTAACAGGAACAGTGGTAGAGCTTCCAGAAGGACAAGAGATGGTAATGCCAGGGGACAACGTAGAGTTAACAGTAGAGTTAATGGTGCCTGTAGCTATAGAAGAGCAGATGAGATTTGCTATTAGAGAAGGTGGTAGAACTGTTGGTGCTGGTGTTGTTACTCAAATCATTGAATAAT
>JALWKR010000126.1 GCA_027081375.1 Persephonella sp. | reverse complement strand
CCTGCTGCTGAATTTATGTGTTCTTATAGATATGAAGACACAGGACTTCCTAAGGAAAGTTATGACCTATGGGAAGAAAGGAGAGGAATTTTAACGTATACCTGCGCAACTGTTTATGCTGGTTTATATGCTGCATCAAACCTTGCTGATCTCACAGGAAACCATGAAGAAGCTGAAAAATATAGAAAAGTTTCAAATGAAATAAGGAAAGCCATCATAAAACATCTTTATGATGAAGAAACTGGTAGATTTGTAAGGATGATACACAAATTTAAAGACGGCAGATGGATAAAAGATACAACTGTTGAAAGTAGTTTAGCTCTTATCTCAGAACTTGGAGTTCTACCAGCTAACGACTACAGGGTTATAAACACAATGAAAGCTATAGGAAAGGAACTTTGGGTTAACACAGATATTGGAGGAATTGCAAGATATCAAGGGGATTACTACCACAGAGTTGACCAAAATCTTCCTGGAAATCCATGGGTAGTTACTACACTCTGGATGGCAAACTGGTATATTGATATAGAGGAGTATGAAAATGCTAGAGAGCTTCTAAACTGGGTTTTAAAAAGAAAATCTCAGGCAGGACTTTTAGCTGAGCAGTATAATCCTCATACAGGAGAACCTTTATCAGTTATGCCTTTAACTTGGTCTCACTCTTCATTTTGCTACACAGTACAAAAACTAAATAGAAAGCTCCATCAAAACATTTAAACGGAGAGAAAAATGCTTGGAATAGAAAAACTTTTAGAGAAACTTATGAATAGACAAAAACTTCCAAAAGACCTAAGAGGAGAGTTTGATTTTGATATAAAAACAAAGTACGTTCACGGTCTTCTTTTTTATAACAGATACTTTGATGAGATAGTTAAAGCACTAGGAAAGGATACAATCTGCTTTATTGTAGGTGGGTGGATAAGGGACAGACTTCTAAATAGACCTATAAAGAATAAAGTTGATATAGATTTACTTGTAACAAAAGACCCTTTTGAGATAGCAAAGGAAGTAAAAAAAGTTCTTGGGAAAGGGAATATATTTCAATTTGAAAAAGAAAAAACTGTTGCATCCCTTATATTTGAAGACAATGGAATAAAGTATAGATTTGATTTTTCTTATCTAGATATAACAGACATAATGGAAAATAAGGAGCTGGATTTTTATGATAAAGAAAAAGCTATTATCGAAAGATTAGAGCAGGATCTTCTTACAAGGGATTTTACTATAAATGCAATGGCTATTGTTTTTGATGATGCTGTGGGGCTTGGAGCTAGTGAAACTGTTTTATTTGACCCTTCTGGGGGACTTGAAGACCTTCAATCAGGAATTGTAAAACCTGTTTCCATTGAAAATATTCAAAAAGACCCTGTAAGAGTTCTAAGAGGGTTTAGAATAGCTCAGAGTTTAGATTTTGATATTGATAAAGATTTTAAAAAGTGGTGCAAAAAGAATAGAGAGATAGTTAAAAATTCCCCTATTGAAAGATTAAGAGATGAGATACTAAAGATTTTTGATAATGAAGGCACAGAAAAAACATTAAGGGAGCTTGTAGATTTAGGGATTTTCCAACAGATTGTCCCAGAAATAGAGGCTATGGTAAAAATTAAAAATCAAGGAAATATTCATAAGTATCCTCTTTTAGAGCACAGTCTAAAGACAGTTGAATATATGGAAGATTTTTTAAAAAAAAAGAGTTTTTAAAAAACACTATAGATAAAGAGTTTTTTAAAAACCTAGGAAAAAAGATATTTCTTACAGAATTTAATGATATTACATTTTTAAAATTTACTGCTTTTTTTCACGACATAGGTAAGATACATACAAAAGAGAAAAACTTTAAAGAGCATGAAATAGTAGGTTCTGAAACATTTAAAGAAATAGGAAAAAGACTGACTCTAGGAAAAGATGCAACAGGTTTTGTTTCACAGCTTATAAAACACCATCTTGACGTTTTTCGTTTACTTGAGCTTAAAAAAGCAGGTTCTTTAACAGAAAAGGATTTAAATTTTTTCTGGTTTAAAAACAAGAAACTTATTCCACATCTTTTTATTCTTTCTTTAGCTGATGCATATGCAACATCTGAAAGTAAAGAATATCTAGAAGAGCTTAGAATATTTATAATATATCTACAATCATATTATTTTGATGTTTATAAAAAGGAAATTGTAGAAGAGCCTCTCCTTTCTGGCAACGAGATTATAAAGATTTTAAACATAAAACCTTCTCCAAAGGTTGGTGAGATAAAGAGAAAATTACTTGAAGCACAGATATCTGGAGATATAAAAACAAAAGAGGAAGCTATAATCTTTATTAAAAATTTTGAGGATTGATAAATGGATAAAAATAAAATAATAGAGCTTAAAACCTATCAGCTTTTAAAAAAAGGACTTTTAATTCTTGCAATTATTGAAATTTTAATATTTTTCTCTTATGGCATTAGATTTTTAGGATATTTTTTAAAATCAGCTTTTTCTATATCGTTTATCATAATAAACATAGCTTTGATTATTGGATTATACCTTTATTTTTCATATAGAGAAAAACAGATTAAAAAAGAGCTTCGGCAAGACAGCTGAATTTTTGCTATATTTATAAATGTATAAGAAATCAGTACAGGATAGCATTAATGAAGTTTCCAAAAGCGTTTGTTTTTTTTATGATATTAGTATTATTTTCAGAAACATTTGCGAAACATATAAAAAAGGTAAAAATAAAAGAAGTTGACCTCAAAGTTGAAAGGAAAATTGTTATTTCTGATAATGAATTTTTAAAAGATAATAAACCTGTTATAGAAACACAAAAGATAGAAGCTCAAATTCCTCTTATTTTCTTTCCTTACAAAGAAAAAATTTTTGATACTGTTAAAAAGGAAATCATAGATATGACTGTCCCTATTGTTGGAGATAATACCCTATTAGAATTTCAATCAAATTATGAAGTAGGAATTAATAATGGAAAAATATTCTCTATTAAGCTATTTCAGTATGAATATTTTTTTGGAGCTGCCCATGGAAACGGAGAGATTGTGGCTATAAATCTAGATTTAAGATGTAAAAGATTTATAAAGTTTTTTGATATTTTTGCAGAGAAAAAACATATATACGATGAAGCTACAAAAACATACAAAGAAGTGTATCCTTTAGAAGAAATAAAGAAAATATTAAAAGAAAAAATAAAAAATGAGAAAAAGTGTGATCTTTTTGAGGAAGAGTTTAACAAGTGCTCATATATACCTCAGATATTTTTAAAGAAAACAGGAATTGAGTTTATATTTTCAAAATATGAAGTTACTCCTGGTGTTTGTGGCAGTTTTACAGTGGAAATACCTTATGAAGATTTAAGAATTTATATGAGAGATGATTTTGACCTTTCTTCTTTAGGTATAAAATAAAAAAAGGCAGGTTTTTAAACCTGCCTTTTTGATGTAGCTTAACTGTATCTTATATTTTAACTACGTTCTGTGCTTTTTCGCCTTTGTCTTCTTTAACAATTTCAAATTCTACTTTCTGACCTTCTTCTAATGATCTGAAGCCATCTTCCTGAATAGCCGAGAAGTGAACGAAAACATCACCTTGACCATCATCTCTTGTGATAAATCCGTATCCTTTCTTTGAATTAAACCATTTAACTGTACCTGTGAGACGCATTACTAAAAAAACCTCCAAAAATTTTAAAATTTAAATTTGATAGATAAAGAGAGTTTAAAGTCTCCTTGAGCTCGAGAGGAGAATTTTTGAAGAGGGCGCCCTCTTTTTTCTTTAAACTTCTTTATCTACATGGTATAGTATGGGCTAATGTATACCTTTTGTCAATAGAAAAATGCACAATTATAGTGCTATTTCTTAATATTTAAAGAGCGTAAACATTTTTTACGATAAAATATATAAAACCTTTAAGGGCGAGAGTGAATGCAAAATTTTCAGATTGAAATAGTAAACACAAAACATATTACTTCCAACAAAAGTCATAAGAAAAATAAAAAAGCTAATAAAGGACTTTTTGACTTATTATTTAAAGAAATTTCCAGCAAGGACTCTTTATCTAAGAAAATAGTGGATAAATCTTTAACTACAAGTTCAGACTTGAATTCATTTAAAAAAGAAAATATACCTGTTCCGAGAAAAGAGCATAAAAAATTTTATCCTTTAGATTTAGATTTAACCTTAAATTTAGTCCAGAGCTATACACATATTGAACCTAAAAAAGATATAAATCAGAAGACAAAAAAGCTACCTGAAGCTTATATTTATCTAAAGAAAGAAAAAAACAAAACAAATATATCCTTTATAAATTTTAAAGAAAATGAGGGAAAATCTTTAACGAATAGGAATAAAAAAAATATTCTAAATGTTTCAAATCTTAAAGAGAATTTGGATGTCCTTCTACATGCAGACAAAAAAGAAAAGCAAATAAAACAAACCTATAAAGAGAATGTTTTAGCCCTTCATGGGAAAAAAGAGAAAATAGAAGTTCTAAATACAGAAAAAAGAAAAAGTATTGAAGCAAAAAGAACTAGAGTAACTAAAAACTCAAATACCTCCTTTTC
>JALWKR010000125.1 GCA_027081375.1 Persephonella sp. | reverse complement strand
GAAGAAAGTTTTATCTGTAGAAATTTTCCTGAGAAATGAAATAGATTGTAGTAAACAATCATTATGAGAATTGATATTGCTGACTTTATGTAGACAAAGTTTTTTATGTGATGAAATCTTTTTTCTAAAGACTTTTTTCCATAATGAGAAAGAATAAGAATAAGAGATGCTACTACTGTAAAAGCGATTTCAAACTGCCAGTTTTGATGTATATAACTTGATAAATTTATAAGTAGTTGATTTAAAAATGTATTCAACGTTATAATCCTGTCTTTCTTTTTATTATTTTTCGTAAAAGATTACCACTAATTAAAAAATATCTCTATTAACATATTCAAATCTTGCCTTAGGAATACTTTTTGCAAAAGCAAAACTAGAGGTGAATAAAGATGTTAACCAATGTTTTAGAAAAACAACTTAAAGAACTGAAGCAGATACATAGATACAGAGAAAGGGTTATTTTACCAAAGGATATTGTTGATTTTTCTTCAAATGATTATTTAGGTTTAAAAGATAATCCTTATACAAAAGAAAAATTGTGCAAAAAGATATCAAACCTATCTCTTGGTAGTGGAGCTTCTCAACTTGTATCAGGATATACAGAAATTCAAAAAGAATTAGAAACATTTTTGGCAAACTTTAAAGAAACAGAAGACTGCCTTGTTGTAGGAAGTGGGTATCTAGCAAACACAGGTCTCGTGCAGGCTTTAACAACAGAAGAAGATATCATATTTAGTGATGAGTTAAACCATGCATCTATTATAGATGGGATAAGACTTTCAAAAGCTAAGAAAGTCATATACAAACACAATGATATAAACGATTTAGAAGATAAACTGAAAAAAAATCCTTCTAAAAGACTTTCTTTTATCATTACTGACGGCGTTTTCAGTATGGAAGGAGATATTGCAAATGTGAAAGATATTATTTTCTTAGCAGAAAAATATGGAGCTGTTGTTATTATGGATGATGCCCATAGTACAGGTATTCTAGGAGAAGGAAAGGGGACTTTATTTCATTTTTGTTTGAAACCTTCTGAAAATATAATTCAGATGGGAACTCTTTCTAAAGCTGTTGGAAGCTATGGAGCTTTTATCTGTGGAAGTAAAGTTCTTATTGAGTATCTAATTAACAAAATGAGAACTGCTATCTTTTCAACAGCTTTATCTCCTGTTCAAAACTTTATATCTTTAGAAAATCTGAAACTTTTAATAAGAGAACCTGAAAGAAGAAAAGATGTTCTTGAAAAAAGTAAGTATGTAGCACAAAAGCTTAAAGATATTGGGTACAATATTCACTTTTTTGGAACTCCTATCTTATCCCTTATTTTAGGAGAAGATAAGAAAGCTTTAGATTTAAGAGAGAAACTTCTTAAAGAAGGCATCTTTATACAGGCAATTAGACCTCCTACTGTGCCTGAAGGCACAGCTAGACTTAGAATAACCCTGTCTTTTAATCATACAAAAAACCAGATTGAGAAATTAATTAAAACTTTTGATAATCTATATAGAGAGGTGATTAGCCATGAATAGAGAAGTAATTGAAGAATTTTCAGGAAACAAAGGAATAAGAGTTGTTTTAGAGTATGACAGAGATAGGGATATCTACGTTATGACAATTTTTAAAGACACAGGAAAGATTGTTTTTCAGGGAGATTTAAACGAGATACAAAAACAGGCTGAGAGATACTTTGTTGACTCATTAAGAAGTTTAAAAAACAAAATGGAGATAGCACTGCTTGAAGATATGTATAGAAGGGAGAGTTAATTGGGATTAAAGGATTTATTCAAGAGAAAAATAAAAATAGTTTTTTTAGATGCAAAAACAGTAGGGAGTGATGTAGACCTATCTCCTATAGAAAAACTTGGGGAGTTTACTGTCTACGAAACAACTAAAGATGAAGAAAAATTAGAGAGAATATCTGACGCTGATATTGTTATCACAAACAAAGTAGTTTTAGATAGAGAAACTATAGAAAAAGCAAAAAAACTTAAGCTTATATGTGTTGCAGCTACAGGGGTAAACAATATTGATATTGATGCTGCTAGAGAAAAAGGTATTGCCGTTTCTAATGTAGCAGGTTATTCCACTTATAGCGTAGTTCAGCATACCTTTGCTATGCTTTTTTATCTTTTAGAAAGCCTTCGCTATTACGATGATTATGTGAAAAGTGGAGAGTATGCTAAAAGTGATATTTTTACCCATATAGGAAAACCTTTTTATGAAATAAAAGATAAGGTTTGGGGGATAATAGGACTTGGGACTATAGGAAGAGAAGTTGCAAAAGTCGCTTCAGCATTTGGGGCTCATGTTATCTACTACTCAACATCAGGAGTAAAAAGACAGGAGCCTTATCCAGCTTTAGACCTTGATAATCTCTTAAAAACAAGTGATATTGTTTCTATCCATGCTCCTCTAAATGAGAGAACAAAAAATCTTATAACATACGATAAATTAAAACTTATGAAACCTTCTGCATACCTTTTGAACCTTGGTAGAGGTGGTATTGTAAACGAGAAAGACTTGGCAAAGGCTTTAGATGAAGGGATTATCGCAGGAGCAGGATTAGATGTATTAGAAAAAGAACCAATTTCAGAGGACAATCCTCTTTTAAAGATAAAAAACAAAGATAGACTACTTATAACTCCTCATATAGCATGGACTAGTATAGAAGCTAGGAGAAAACTTGTAGAAGAGGTAGCAAAGAATATAGAAGCATTTTTAGAAGGAAAAAGAAGGAATAGGGTAGATTAACCTTTTATATTTATTAAAGGCTTAACAACATCAACCACATCTACAACAACTCCTTTCTGAAGATTAATAACTGTGTTAATATCTTTGTAGGCAAACGGAGCTTCATCTTTTGTGTGTTCATTTACTTTTGCAACCACATCTGCCATTTCCATAATCTTTTTAAACTCTTTAATATCAATTAGTTCTTTAGCCTTTTTCCTTGATAAAACTCTTCCTGCTCCATGAGATGCTGAAGATAAAAACTCTTTGTTTCCAAGTCCTACAGTTATATAAACTCCATCTTTCATATTTGCAGGGATAATACCTGGCTGTCCTTCATCTGCAGGGGTAGCTCCTTTTCTGTGGAGAACTCCTTCTTCTGTTAAAACTGCATGGTTGTGATTTTCATTTATTAATGTTTTTTTAATAATTTTCTTTATCTCTTTATCAGAAAATCCAAGGATTTTTAATATCTCTTTCATCATTGTAAGTCTGTTTTCAAGAGCATACTCAAGGGCAAAGTTCATATCTTCTATATAAGCCTGTCCCCAAAAAGAGTCTATAGGAAGAAATCTTGCCTTTTTCATGTAGTAAGAGGCTATTGAGTGTCCTATATTTCTTGAACCAGAGTGAATAGTTATACACACTTCTCCGTTTAAGTTTTCTCCTATCTCTATAAAATGGTTTCCACTTCCTAATGTTCCAAGAGAATGAAAAAGTTTATCATTTACTTTTTTATCAAGATTTTTATCTCCACTTGCAGACTTAAACTTTTTATAATCTAGAGGTTTTTTTCTTATGTTTTTTCCAACAGGTATTTTCTTATATATCTCCTCAGCTACTTTTTGTCTATCCTTTTTAGATTTAAAAAGCTCCTGTGTTTTAACTCCTGTATTCACAAAACACATTCCACAGCCTATATCATATCCAACAAAAGAAGGTGATATATGTCCGTCAACTAAAGCTACTCCACCTATACAAAGATCATAACCAGTGTGAACATCAGGCATTATTGCTAGTTTTTTAACAATATCTAAAGACGCAACATCATATATCTGTTTCAAAGCTTCAGGTTCTATATCTCCTAAAGGAATTAAACTTTTTATCTTTTCCTCCATTTGAAACCTCCTTAATATGTTGTTCATAATCAATGATTGGGATATGTAGGTAATCCAATTTTATATTACTTAGAAATATTCCTAAATACCTGATATTCAAGACTTTAGAGATACTGTTAACAATTTTTACAATTTTAGAAGCTGGTATCATATGTAAAAAGGTATTCAGATTCTGTTTATTTAAAACAATACCCACCTCTTTACACTGTTTTATTGATGTATTACTTAGTTTATCATAGGCTTCTTCAGTCGACATAGCACTATTTGCCATAAGCGAATAAGAACATACTGCTGTCAATAAAAAAGCTCTACTACAATAAAGATTACTCTTTTTCATTACTACTCATAATTTAAATAGTGTATATTAGTTAGATAGTAAAAATATATTTCTTTTACTACTAAATTTAAATGTCATACTTCTATTAGCTACTCCATTTATCTTTTCTGCACCTAGTTTAAACTTATATTTGCTTTTATTTTCGTCTACAATTGGCTCTAACTTTTCTGCTTTTATAAGAGCTTTTCTAAGTGTGTCTTGTTTCTTTTTCATAAATTTATTTATGAATTTATCCATCTTACCACTTTTTATCATTTTTTCTAAATCTTCTAACTCTGCATACTTCTTAATAAAACTTTTAACCTTTTGGCTATCGTTTGTATTTAACTCTTCTACCATTACCTTTATCTGCTCTTTTAACGACTT
>JALWKR010000124.1 GCA_027081375.1 Persephonella sp. | reverse complement strand
CCTATGCAATAATAGACCTGCTATCTATATTACCTGTTATAAGACCCCTAAGAGCTTTTCGTATAATTAGAGTTTTAAGACTTTTAAAGATTATAAGATACGGTGGAGCAATTAAAAGTTTTATTGCAGCTTTAAAAGAACAGGGATACCTGTTTTTATTTATATTTTCAGCAATAACAACATGGGTTGTTGTTCTTTCTTTGGTTGTATACATATTTGAGTACAACTACGGTAATGAAGCATTTCAATCTATGTGGCATGCTATTTACTGGGGAATTGTTACCATATCTACAGTAGGATACGGAGACATACATCCTATATCTGATGCAGGAAGATTTGTAACATCTATAATGATTGCTGGGGGACTTATCTTAGTTGCAGTTCTAACAGGTTCTTTTTCTGCTGTTTTAGTTAGCAGATTAATGACATTAAGAGAAGGAGCTTTTAAAATGGAAAATCTTGAAAAACATATTGTTATTTGTGGATGGAATGAAACAGCTGAAGAAATTGTTGAGCAGATATTATCTATGGGAATAGAAAAAGAAAAGCCTGTTGTTATTGTAACAAATGTGCCTAAAAGCGAGATAGAAATAGAACTTCCTAGAGATATCTTTTATAAGAAAGGAGATTTTATACACGAAAATATTCTGTTAGAAGTAGGTATAGAAAAGGCTGAACATGTTGTTATTGTGGCAGAAAGAGAAGAAGGTTTATCAGAAAGAAATATTGATGCAAGAACAGCTCTTGCAGCAATGCTTATAAGAACATTAAACCCTAAAGCAAACCTTTATGTTGAAGTTCTCTTGGACGAAGATGCAGATATTTTCCAGAGAAGAATGCATATAAGGGAAGTTATTATTCACGGGCAAATTTTAGGTAAAATTCTTTTTAGCAGTATACTAAACCCAGGGGCAACATCTTTAATAAAGACTTTTGTAGATAAAGAAAAAGGAATAAGGAAAATAAAAGTAAGTGATATAGGAAAATTTGAAACATTTGGAGAGCTATTATCTTTTGCAAGAAAACATGATTATTTACCTGTGGCTATAGAAAGAAAAAGAAAAATTTACCTTAATCCAAAAGATAGTTTTAAGTTAGAAGATACAGATTTTGTATTCCTTATTCAGTCTGGTGGAGAATAGAGATGAAAGTACTTATAACTAGAGAAAAAGAGGAAAGTATTTCTTTCGCAAAAAAGTTAAATGATTTAGGCATTGAAGCTGTTATCTTTCCAACAATAAAGACTATTCCTATTGATTTTCCTTTAGAGACAGTTTCAAAATACGATATTTTTATTTTCCCAAGTAAAAAAGCTGTTAAATATTTTTTTTCTAAAGTAGAACCTATTTTCCTAAAAGATAAAGAAATCATAGCAGTAGGAGAAAAAACAAAAAAAGCTTTAGAAGAATACAGTATAAAAAATATTATTTTACCTGAAACATATTCCTCTGAAGGGGTTTTGAAACTTATACTAGAAAACTTAGAAGAGTACAAAGATAAAAAAATTCTTATCCCTAGAGTGAAAAAAGGAATTGATTTACTCCCAAAAGAACTTAAAGGGAAGGTCAGAGAAATATCTGTTCTTCCTGTTTATGAAACTGTGTTAAATATCCCTGATAATCTAGAGGAAGTTAAGGAACTTTTTGAAAAGAAAGAGATAGATATATCTGTTTTCACAAGTCCTTCAACCTTTAAAAACTTTTTAAAGATATTTTCTGAAAAAGGAAAAGAATATTTAAAAGATACCTGTATTGCTGTTATAGGAACAACAACTGCAAAAGCAGTGAAAGAAGAGGGATTAGATATATGCCTAATCCCTGAAAAGTTTACTGTAGATAAGATTATTAATAAGATTAAAGAACAACTTTCATAGCTTCAGCAGCTGCTTTAGCTTTTTCTCTTGCCTCTTCAACTGTATGTCCTGAAGCAAGGGCTACTCCCATTCTTCTCTTTGGTCTTGTTGTTGGCTTTCCAAATATTCTTACTTTTGTATCAGGAATAGATAAAGCTTTTTCTAAACCTTCGTATCTTGGAGCAACTCCCCAGTCAGAAGCATGGAAACAGTATGAAGCTCCTGCAGGAACAAGCATTTTTATATCTATTGGAAGTCCTAAAATAGCCCTTAAATGAATTTCAAACTCAGACATATTTTGAGTAATCATGGTAACCATACCTGTATCATGGGGTCTTGGAGAGATTTCGTTAAACCAGACTTCATCTCCTTTAACAAACAGTTCACAGCCAAAAATACCGTATCCACCTAAAGCATCAGTTATTTTTCTTGCTATTTCCTTTGCTTTTTCCAAAGCTACAGGACTCATAGGTTGTGGCTGCCAACTTTCCCAATAATCCCCTTCCACCTGAATATGTCCTATTGGCTCACAGAAAAGAGTTCCTTGATTTTTTGTTCTAACAGTTAGAAGGGTTATCTCAAAATCAAAGTTTATAAACTCCTCTATAATTACCTCTCCACCTTTTCCCCTTGCATTTTCCTGAGCGTAGTACCAGGCTTTTTCAATATCTTCTTCTTTCTTTACAATACTTTGCCCTTTTCCAGAAGAACTCATTACAGGCTTTACAACAGCAGGAAGCCCAATCTCTTTAATTGCCTTTTTGTAAGTATCTATATCAGATGCAAATCTGTATGCAGAAGTTTTTAATCCTACTTCTTCAGCAGCAAGTCTTCTTATTCCTATTCTGTTCATTGTATAGTTAGTAGCCTTAGCTGAAGGTATAACATTAAATCCTTCTTTTTCCAGCTCCAAAAGCATTAAAGTATCAATAGCTTCAATCTCAGGAACAATAAAATCAGGTTTTTCTCTATATACTATATCTCTTATCTGCTCACCATTTTTCATATCTATAACATACGACCTTTGAGCTACCTGCTGAGCAGGTGCGTTCTGATAGCTATCAACAGCTATCACTTCAAGACCAAGTCTTAATGCTTCTATAGTAAACTCTTTTCCAAGCTCTCCACTGCCTAAGAGAAGGATTTTTGTAGCATTGTGAGATAAAGGAGTTCCTATGATCATCTGATTATTACCTCTAATAGAATTTGAATATAAATTTATTTTAACGTATAAACCACCATATAAGGAAAATCATCATAAACAAGCTCAAAGTTTTTAAATTTTTCCCTAAGAAAGTACATTCTATTAATGATAGATTTATAGAAAAGATTTTCTACCAGTGTAAAGTAAGCTTTGTTATCTTTTATTCTAATTTCTAAAATTAGGTTACCTTCTTTATTATTCTCTAGATCAAATCGGTTTTCATCCTTCACAGCAACAATTTTTTTTATATTTTTTCCTTTTATTAACATATTTATTTTCAGATTTTCATCTATCTCTAGAATATTTCCGCAGTTATAGATATTTCCTTCCTTTTTACACTCTTTAAAAACCTTAAATGCAGGTAGATTAAACTCTTTTTTTCCTGAACCAATCATTCCAATCATATAAAGATACTGGTAATAAAGATATTTATTAAAAATTGGAATATAAACAGAATTTTTTGGCTTTTCTTTATAAGAAAAGACTTTTTTCCTAAACTCTTCAAACTTTAGATTTTTATATTTTTCTCTTTTATGGTTTGTTATGAAAGATATAAGTTTAAAGGCTTCTTCTTCAGAACAGGTGATAAACGACCTTGCTATACAGTAGTTTTTTATAACATCTTTATTCCCATTATCAATGTAAGTCCCTCTTCTTGATAGAAACTCTAAGATATACCCATAATCCCACCATGTCCAAAGGAAACTACCTTCAGAAGTAATATCTTTTAAAAAAAGCATATCTTTATAGACTTCATCTTGTACAGCAGGTTTAATCTTTATAAAAATTGCATTTGCAGGTATAGAGAAAAAAATAAGGAAAGCTATAAATATCTTTTCAAAAATAGGTTTGTTGAAATGTTTTTTTATAAAAGAGAAAAATTCATACGCAAAGTATCCAAAACCAATTCCTATAAAAGGAGCTAAATAGATAACAAATCTGTTTCCTGCTTTTATAGACAGTAATCCTAAAATAATGATAGGAATAGAAACAGAGATATATTTAAACTTTTTAATAAAAAGAAGTAATAATCCTAACAAAGATAGAAGAAAAATAACTGGATTTGCCACTGTGGATTCTATAATCTGTTGAAGGTTCATAGGTTGAAGTTCTGTTACAAATTTTTCAGGATTAGTTGGTAAAAAAGAAGAAATATCCTCTTTAAAAACATATGTTTTGGTCTTTTGAATAATGCCATATATACCTTTTGAGATATCTGGTAATAAAAATATAAAGAAGAAAAAAAATATTATTAAAAAATTTTTGAAGTATTTTTTTAGATTTTTAAAATAAAAAGACAAAAATCCTATGGACAAAGAAAAAAGGAAAATATATGAAAAAATAGGTTTATAGTAAAACCATCTAAAAAAAAGATACGTTATTCCTGCAAGAATAATAAAGTAAACACCTTTTCTTGTATATCTAAGATTTTCAATAGAAAGAGTTATTAAATAAATTATTAAAAAAACAAAAAACAGTATTAAAAAGTCAGTATCATAT
>JALWKR010000123.1 GCA_027081375.1 Persephonella sp. | reverse complement strand
TACCTATTGAAAATCCTGAAATCTCTGATAATGATGGAGATGGTCTTCCTGATCCTATAGAAGATTTAGATCTAGACAATGACGGAACTCCTGATATTCATGAGATGCTTCAAGATAAAGATAACGATGGAATTATAGATTCAGCAGAAGATTATGATAATGACAATATCCCTGACATAATACAGGATCATGATGGAAACGGTAAACCTGATATTTTTGAAGATAAAGACAATGATGGCATTAAAGATGTATTTGAATATCTACATGACAGAAAAGAAAAAGAAAAGGAAAAACATAATAAAGATAGAAACAAAGAAAAAGAAAAAGGAAAGGACAAAAACCATAACCTAGACGATTTTGATAATGACAACCACAACTTTATGGATAGAGATAGAGACAGAGAACATGAAAATAAAAATAAGGATAGAGAAAATCACAGAAATCACGACTTTGACAACGATTTTGCAGTAATAGGGGGATCAATAAAGGAAGGTTCTGATATATCAACTCAATCTATATATGAAAAGTATGTTGTTGCATATATGATAGATAATGACAGAATAATGCCTATAGTTGCTCCTGTAGATAACGACAATAACTTTAGAATAAAAGTTCCTAAAGGAAAAGATTACACATTCGGTATTTTTGATAATCAGGGAACTCCTATTGCCTTTACTGAAGGATTTGAATATACAGTTCTTGGCAGTAATGCGGTTACACTTATTGTAGTAGATAAAGATAATGACGGTATTGAAGAATTAGAAATAAAAGCAATAAATAAAGACAATCTAAAAGAAGTTAAATCTGCAGAGCTTTTAGATAATGATTTCACAGCAATTCCAGATTTACTAGAAAACGACTTTGATCATGATGGATATGCTGATTATGAAAAAGCGTTTATAGACGAAGATGGGAATGGTATTCCTGATGCAGTAGAAAATATGAATAATCATAACACCTTTGACAGAATGTTTGATAGAGATAATGATTCATTTAAAGACAGAAGAGGTTCTCACAATTTTGATAATGATCAGAGAGATGGTAGAGGAGATCATAACTTTGACAGAAATAATCAGGAAAGAAACCACGGAAATAAAGACCTAAGAGATAGAGATGGAAAAGACAATAGTATGAATAACGAAGAACATGGAGATAGAAATAATGATAGAGGTTTAGATACTCACAACGGCCAGCAAGATAGAGGCAATAAAGACTTTGACAACAACAATGGCCATCAGGATAAAAATAACAGGGATCAAAATCACCAAAATGGACTAAATGAAGATGAAGATATGGGTAATCATAACGGAAATAAAAACAACCAAACAGATCATCAGCAAGAACGTGATATGGATAGGAATAACCAAAATCACAATCAAGGAGATATGAATAACAGAGATAAAAATAATCAAGATAGAGACAGGGGAAATAACGGTAACTTTGACAGGGAGAATCAGAATACAAACCATGGAAATAATCAACAAGAGAATAACGAGAACAGAGAAAATAAATCCCATAACAACCAGGAGAATATAGGTGGAGGGACAGATAATCATCAAAATGATATGAATGGGAATAGACAAGAGCAAAACAATAGAGAATATAATCACCAGAATAATGCAGGAAATAACAACTTAAACCAAAACCATCAGGACAATAATAACCAAGAAGATAGATATACTAATAGGGATAATCACTCTAACAACCAGCAAAATGATAGAGACAGACAACATTTCAACGAGAATAATAAAAACAAAAATGGTAACCAGCTAAACAGAAGATAATAAATTTCCTAAACTAATATCATTAAAAGGGGATATATGTCCCCTTTTTCTTTTATCTTTAAATTCTCGTTATTCTATTATCACTTCAACATTTTAAGTTCTTGATATCACTAATTTTTCTTGATTTCAATCAAGGTTTCCCACCTTTGCAAATTCTATATTTAAGACTAGAAATAGGAAAACTCTGGAGGCTCATTATGAAAAAATCTGTTCTAGCAATACTCACATTAGGTATCCTCTCTATACCAGCTTTTTCTCAAAATTTAGAAAGTCAGATTGAAAAACTAGCTAAAGAATACGGTTGTGCAGGCTGTCACGCAGTAGATAAAGTTGTTGCAGGTCCACCTTACAGAATAGTTGCAAAAGAATATAAAGGAAAACCAAATGCTAAAGAAACTCTTGTAAAAAGCGTTCTTGGTGGAACTATGATGAAGTGGCAGTCTAAAGCAAGAAAATACGGAATAAAAATAAAAATGGCGTATATGCCTGCTCAACATGGAGTAACAAAAGAACAGGTTGAAAAATTAATTGATTTAATTCTTAAACTTGATACTAAATAATTAAGGAGGTTTAGTGATGAAAAACAAGCTAAAGCTGGGTTTAATCTCAGCTATAGCATCGGGTGTGCTCTCTTCAGCAGTTATGGCTCAAAGTCCAGCTGAAAAAGTTTATGTTCCCCACGGAAAACATGATGAGTTTTACGCATTTCTATCAGGTGGATATAATGGACAGGTTGGTGTTTATGGACTTCCTTCAGGAAGACTTCTCAAAGTAATTCCTGTTTTCTCAGTCTTTCCAATGAACGGCTATGGTTATTCTGAAGAAACTAAAGCTATGTTAAACACAAGTCATGGATGGATACCTTGGGGTGATACTCACCACCCAGAACTTTCACAAACTGATGGAGTACCTGATGGAAGATGGCTTTTTATCAATGAAAACAACACACCAAGAATAGCAAGAATTGACCTAAAAACATTTGAAACCACGGAGATTATTGAAATTCCTTTCTCAGCTGGTAACCACGCATCTTCTTTCACCACTCCTGATACTAAATACGTAACTGCAGCTACAAGATTCTCAATTCCAATTCCTCAGAAAGATGTCCCAATAGCAGAGTATAAGAAATACTTTAAAGGAACAATATCTTTTATTAGAGCTGACCAACCAGGAAAAATGGACGTTGCTTTCCAGATTTTAGTCCCTGGTTACGACTACGACCTTGCCCACTGTGGAAAAGGACCTTCCTATGGATGGTGTTTCTTTACTTCATACAACACAGAACAGGCTCACACACTTCTTGAAATTAATGCTTCTATGAAAGATAAAGACTTTATTGCAGCTGTAAACTGGAAAAGAGCTGAAGAATGTATAGCACAGGGTAAATATAAAGAAGTTAAAACTAAATACGCTCATAACTACAGACCAGATGAAGGAGATAGAATTGCAAGAACTGAATGGAAAACAAGTGTAAAATGGATAATTCCTAAAGAATGTCCAGGAGTTGTATACTACCTACCAACACCAAAATCACCCCACGGTGTCGATGTATCTCCAGATGGAGAGTACATTATAGGTGGTGGAAAATTAGCAACAGTTATTCCTATCCACTCATTCTCAAAAATGATAAATGCTATCAAAAACAAACAGTTTGCAGGAGAAGTTGAAGGAATACCAATTCTCAAATATGAAGCTATTAACCATTGTGAACTTCCAAATCCATGTTTAGGTCCACTACATACAGAGTTTGACGGCAGAGGACACGCATTTACTTCATGTTTCATATCTTCTGATGTTGTTTACTACGATTACAAAAAATGTAAAATTCTTGGAAGAGTTCCAACTTACTATTCTGTTGGTCACCTAATGATACCTGGTGGAGACTCTGCAAAACCTTGGGGTAAATATCTACTTCCAATGAATAAGATCACAAAAGATGTGTTCTTACCTACAGGTCCAGAGCTACCTCACGCAGGACAGCTTTATGACATATCTGCAAATGTAGAATCAACAAAACCTCAATTCTTACTTGATGTAGCAGAACTCGGAGAACCTCACTATGCACAGGCAATACCTGCTAAATTAGTAGCTCCAAAAACGTTAAAGATATTTGAACTAGAGAAGAATACTCATCCTTATGTGACAAGATCAGAAGAAGAAGCAAAAGTTGTTAGAAAAGGAAACGAAGTTCATATTTATATGACAGCAATAAGATCTCACTTTACACCAGATAATATAGAAGGTGTTAAAGTTGGAGATACTGTGTACTTCCACGTTACGAACATAGAACAGGACTGGGATATACCTCACGGATTTGCTGTATTTGGAGCTAAAAATTCTAACCTCCTTATAATGCCTGGAGAAACATTAACTCTTAAATGGAAACCTGAAAAACCAGGAGTTTATCCATTCTACTGTACAGACTTCTGCTCAGCTTTACACCAGGAAATGCAAGGATACGTAAGAGTATCTCCTGCTGACGCCAATGTACCAATTAAATATGGAACTGGCGACGAAATGCACACAGTTAAATAAGGAGGATTGAAAATGAGCTGGATATCCCGAGGGCTTATAGCCCTCGCTTCTTTAATACTAATAGGTGTATTTTTTGTCCCTCTGTGGAAAATTACCCTTATAGCTCCTCAGTATCCTGAAGGATTGAGGATGTTTATATGGGTAAATAATATTACTGGAGGAAATCCTCACGACTTATACAATATAAATCTTTTAAATCATTACATTGGGATGAAAAAAATTGTCCCAGAAGAGATACT
>JALWKR010000122.1 GCA_027081375.1 Persephonella sp. | reverse complement strand
AGCATGACTACAAATGCCCTATTCATAAAAAAGAGTGTGAAAGGGTAAAAGAAGAAAGCTACTTCTTTAGACTTTCTAAGTATCAGGATAAGCTTCTTGAGCTTTATGAAAAACATCCAGAGTTTATTCAACCTGACTACAGAAGGAATGAAGTTATTTCTTTTGTAAAACAGGGATTAAAAGACCTTTCTGTTTCAAGACCAAGAAGCCGTGTGAAGTGGGGAATACCTGTTCCCTTCGATGAAAATCACACTATTTATGTCTGGTTTGACGCTTTAACAAACTACCTAACAGCTGTTGGATATCCTGATACTGAATCAGAGATGTTTAAAACCTTCTGGCCTGCAGATGTTCATATAGTAGGTAAGGATATTCTCCGTTTCCACGCTGTTTACTGGCCTGCATTTTTAATGAGTGCCGGACTTGAAGTTCCAAAGAAAGTTTTTGCCCATGGCTGGTGGACTGTAGAAGGGCATAAGATGTCAAAATCCCTTGGAAACGTTGTTGACCCGTTTAAAGCAGCAGAGGAATACGGAGTAGATGAGCTTAGATATTTTCTTTTAAGAGAAGTACCTTTTGGTTTAGATGGGGATTTTTCTAAAAAAGCTGTTGTTGGAAGAATAAACTCAGACCTTGCAAATGACCTTGGAAACCTATTTTCCCGTTCCCTCTCAATGATAAATAAGTTTAAAAAAGGTGTTGTTTCCTGCGGTTCTATACAAACAGACTTAGAAAAAGAGTATAAAGAGCTTTATCTATACACAAAAGAAAATTTTGATAAACATCTTTCAAACCTTGAATACAACAAAGCTTTAGAGATTGTCTGGGAGTTTATAGACTTTTTAAACAAATATATAGTAAAAACTGAGCCTTGGACGTTAAACAAAGAAAACAGCCCTTATCTTGATACTGTTTTATACAATCTTGCTGATGGGCTTCTTCTAATAACATGGCTTTTATCCCCATTTATGCCTCAAAAGATGAAAACAGCTTTAGAGTACTTAGGACTTGAAAGCTTCCCTGAAAAACTTGAGCCATTTACATTTCCAGAAGGAACAAAAGTAAAGAAAAAGATAAAACCTTTATTCCCAAGAATAGAATTAAAAGAGGAGGAAAAAGTGGAAACAAAACAGGAAGAAAAGAAACAGCAGCCAAAAGAAGTAGAAGAAGGAGTAGTATCTATAGAAGATTTTGCAAAGCTAAAGTTTAGAGTAGGAGAGGTTTTAGAAGCAGAAAAAGTACCAAAAGCAGATAAGCTTCTAAAACTAACTGTTGATTTAGGAGATGAAAAGAGAACAATTGTTTCTGGAATAGCCCAGTTCTACACTCCAGAAGAGCTAGTAGGAAAGAAAATTATTGTTTTTGCAAACCTAAAACCAAGGAAAATATTTGGAATAGAGTCTAAGGGAATGGTTTTAGCAGCAAAAGATGAAAATACCCTCAGACTTTTAACTGTAGATGGAGATATATCAAACGGAGCTTATGTCAGCTAAAAGCCTCTTTCTGAGGCTTTTTTAAACTAATGCATTTTAAACATCAAGCTTTATTTTCTTTAAAACTTCATCAAAATAAATTTTTGCTTCTTCTGGTGTTCCTTCTTTTATGATTTTTCCGTTTTTCATTATTATTATTCTGGAAGCTATATCAAATGCTTCTTCTCTATTGTGGGTAATATATAAAAGTGTAAAGCCTATTTCCTTTTGGAGTTTGAGAATTTCTCTTCTTAGTCTTATATTCAGTTCAAAATCCAGACTTGATAAAGGTTCATCCATCAATAATATTTTGGGATGTAAAACCAGAGCCCTTGCAAGTGCTACTCTCTGTTGCTGTCCTCCCGAAAGTTTTGAAGGTTTTTCGTTTTTAAACTCTTCAATTTGAGTTAACTTTAATATCTGTTTAACTCTTTTTTCTCTTTCTTCTTTTTTTATCCCTCTTGCTTTTAGTCCAAATTCTAAATTTTGCTTTACTGTCATGTGTGGCCACAATGCTAAATCCTGAAAAACCATTCCTATATTTCTTTCTTCTGGCTCTTTTAAGATTTTTCCATCAATTGATACAACTTCATTTTCTATTAGAATTTTTCCTCTATCTGGTGGAACAAATCCTGCAAGAAGTCTTAAAACTGTTGTTTTTCCACATCCTGAATGCCCTAAAATAACAACTCTTTCTCCTTTTTCTACTTCCAGACAAAAGTCTAAAACTGCTCCTTTTTTCTCATAAAACTTTGATACATTCTGAAACTGTATAATCGGCATTACGCTTTCCTTTTTATTCTAATAACCATTTCCATAAAGGTTTTATATAGATTTTTAAATTATCAATTTCGATAGTACCTTCTTTTTCCGAAGTTATTAAATACGCTTCTTTTAAACCAAAATACTTCATTCCTTCTTCTAATGAACTGATTTCTCTTTCTAACGTTTTTTTGTCTGATATGTCATAGCTTACATTTATAAGTAGCTGTTTTTCTGGAACATAAAAATCAATTTCTTTCTTTTGTTTAAAGTAATAGATGTCTCTAAAATCTCTTCTCAGATGTAAAAATACTAAATTCTCATATAACTTAGAAAAATCTGGAGAAAAGGAAGTATTAAAAATGTAGTTAAATCCATTATCAACAATAAAAACCTTTTTTGGATTTCTCATTTCTTCTTTTACTGAACTTTTAAATATTGATGTTGTGAAAGCTACATAGGCGTCATTCAAATACTCAAAATATTCAAAAAGAGTATCTTTTGATAATTTATAACCCATTGATTTAAAGTCGTTATAGAGCTTGTTAAAGCTTATTAGTGTAGCTGGGTTAGAAAAAATATATTTTAGCAGTAGTTTTAGCAAAGAAAGGTTTTTAACATTATATCTTTCAACAATATCCCTATAAACTATTAAATCTACATAATCTCTTAGGGTTCTGACTTGTATATCCTCATTTTCTTCCAAAACTATTTCTGGAAAACCACCTTTTATTAGATATTCATTAAAAGCATTTTTTATAAATGATAGATTTTTAGAAGAGTATAGGTTAGTTTCTAAATTTTTAAAATTCAAAAATTCTTTAAAACTTAGTGGAAAAATATCATAGCTTATAGTTCTTCCTCTTAGAGAGGATGCTATCTCTTTTGATAATAATTTTGAGGAAGAACCTGTGATATATATTTGAGAGTTTAAAGTGTCATAAATCCTTCTTACAAATTTTTCCCAGTACTCGACTTCCTGAATTTCATCTAAAAAAATGTATATTTTTTCATTTCTTTTTTCAGGAAAAAGCTCAAAGTAGGCTTCAATTAAGTCATCAAGATTTTTATAACTAATTTCTATTAATCTATCGTCTTCAAAATTTATGTAAATAATATTTTCTTTTAATCCTTTTTCTCTAAGTTTGCTTATCAGTTGAAAAAGTATATACGTTTTTCCACTTCTTCTTACACCAATCAAAGAAACTATTTTTTTAGTATTTAAAGGAATATCGTATTCCCTATCTATTACATATAAATCCTTTTCTATAAAATCAGTTATCAGTCTTTTGAACAGTTCTTTCATTTTATCCTCCTATATAAGGATAAAAATACATCATTTTATCCCTCTTCACAAGGACAAAATTATCTTTTTACCTTTTCTATTAAAAGCCAACCTAAGAAAAGAGGGAAAACCGTAGAAAGAATCATAATTACACACAATGCAGAGATAAGCTTTGGTGAACCATTTGCCATAAGTGTAAAAATGCGAACAGAAAAAGTGTCATGTCCTGGAGGATAAACCATAATCGTTATTCCAAAATCTCTAAGACAAAATATAAAGCTTACAATCCAGCTAACAATTAAACCTTTTTTAATCAAAGGAATAACTATCCAGAAAACACGTTGAAACCATCTTGCCCCAACAATCTGACCTGCTTCCTCCATTGAAGGTGGAATTTGGGAAAGTGAAGCAACAGTAATTCTGTTCGAAATAGCAATATATTTCGCAACATAACCAATGATAATAATCAAAGGTGTCGTATAAATAAACTCAGTTAAAGCATTGTTATAAAAACTGATTAAACCTATTCCAATTACAGAACTTGGAAGTGCAAACAAGAAGATTGTAAGAGAGTCAAGGGTTTTGGAAAAACGAAAAGAACCGTTATAAACAAAATATCCTACAAAAAATCCAATTACGGCAAGAAGTGTCGCACCGATAGAAGCATAAATAAAACTTCTTAAGATACTATCTCCTGCTAATTTTACAGCCTGCTTATAAACATCAAAAGATAAAGATTTAAAGAATAAAACTGAAAAAGGTAAAATAACCATTAAAAAACAAAATAATCCAACTATAAGAAGTATTAACTTTTTATAAGGCAATTTTATGATTAAAAATTCATCATCAAAAACCTTTAATTGATAAGTTTTTTCCCTTAAGAAAAATCTCTCAATAAGCAAAAATCCAAAAGCTACCAGCGTTAAAGGAACTGCGGAAGCAGTGGCAGAACCGAAATTATAAAAAGCAGAAAACTGAGTGAAACTTTCAACAGGAAAAACATCATATCTTAAAAAAAGAGGAACTCCTAACTCACCAAAGCTGAGGATA